>JALZVD010000147.1 GCA_023300205.1 Akkermansiaceae bacterium
AGAACGGGTGTGTGTATTTCTTTACCTTCCTCGTTCTCAGTCTTGCGATAGAGTATGAACGTTCTGCTTCCTCGCACAGGGATGGCTTGTGATAGACCTTCAGCGATGAGGGGTGTGACGTAATATTTAGATCCTACTTTTACGTAGTAGAATTCACCCGCCGTTGGGGTGAACGTGCATACGGCCTTGCATGAAATGTCTCCTTTTATGAATGGAGGTAGGCCTTCTAATTTAGAGAAATCATTTTCTTGAGCAGCTGCGGTAGTGATACAGACGGCAGAGAAAGAAAGGGCTGTTATGATTTTGATGATGGTCTTTAGCATATTACTGATGTTGTTAGAATGATCTAGTTGACGGAGTCGTCATCAGCAAAGGGCTGAACGTCTTTTTTGTTTAACCAGCGGAAGCTGAGGACTTGGAATTGTCTGCCAAATCCTATTGAGGCTGTTGGTGAGTCTGGTTGTATAAGTGTTCCATCTGTACCATCCCATTCTACTGGTTCTGGGATGCGTTGGACGACTGCTTCACACCATGCTGAGGCAAGAATATTTCCACTATTGTCTCGTGAGTCACCATAGGCGCGAATGGTATATGTATCACCTCTGACGGTGATGCTGGGGCCGATTTTGGTGAGGACGTCTGCTTGCGAGAGGAATCCCGGTGCGTAGTTCTGAATGAGTCCACCGTTGAGGTTTATTTCTGAGATGGGATGTCCGAACATGGCTTCGGTCGCGGAGTTTGTGACTGAGAAGTTGAGGCTAAGCCAATCAGTGGCAGGCTTTATGGTTAGAGTTTCCGCACCAGTATTACTATAGTAGTGGCCGTTAATTAGGGAGTGGTCTAGACTTACTTTATTGATGGCGGCTTGGATGGTGCCTAGGACTTCTTGGTAGACTTTTTCATCACTAGATACTGAGCTTTCTGGTTCAAGTCTGCGGTTGACGAAATCAGCAAGGGATAAAAATGGGCCACGTAGTTTTACTTCTCTGACGAGTTGAGAGGCTAGCGCGTCTATTTCAGTTGTGTTGAGCGTACGGGTCGTTGCCCAGCCTTCTATGACGTCTAGCTGAGTAGTAGTGCGGTCAGTCACTACATTCGAAGGTTCTGTGATTAGAGGAGAGAGGAAGCGTCCCATGGCAGCAGCTGTTGGATCATTTGTATCTCCACCTTCTTGAGTTTTTCCTGTTTGTCCCAGAGCACCAGAGAGGAATGCTTTCCATGCTGTGACTGAGGTTGAGTTTACGTTGAATCCGCCGTTGATAAATACGTGTGCCGCGGAGAGGTTGAACCCATTTTCATCTTTTAAGTTATTTAGTTGGCTAGAATTTACGGAGAGATTCATTCTGCTGTTAGGAAGGCGCATTTTGTCTTCTAATGTAACGTTGGCGGACTGAGGGATAGAGCTTAGGTAGTAACTATCCCATGTGGAGGCATTTAGCACATATGATAGGTCAAAAATATTCTGATGTAATAGTGACTGATAGTTATTACGGCCGAAGCGTGATGGGGCTTGTGCATTAGCAAATGCATATGTGGGTTGCCAGCCGA
Organism: Akkermansiaceae bacterium; assembly: GCA_023300205.1. Taxonomy (GTDB): domain Bacteria; phylum Verrucomicrobiota; class Verrucomicrobiia; order Verrucomicrobiales; family Akkermansiaceae; genus Rubritalea. The sequence goes on from JALZVD010000147.1 coordinate 1,549, forward strand.
ATATAGATAGGTTGGCGTGTTGGAAGCTTCCAAGAGATAAGGGGCCAAATTCTCCAGTAGGATAGTCAAAAAATGGGTGAGCCATATCTTGGACTTGAGATACCCACCAGCCACCAAGTCTATCCATGGATGTGTTACCATAATGATTGGTAGAAAATTCCCAAGTATTGAGGAAATTGGCAATATCACGGAATGAAAATGTGTTAAACCATTTGGAGGGTTCGAAATCAGAGCCCCATACATGGTCTGATGAGAAGCTTTCTTGGCTACGGATGTTCCACTGATTAAGGTATGAGTGGGGTTGGCCAGCGAAAGGAGGTTGATTGACATTACCGCCTCCCAAGAAGATATCAAATTTACTTGCTAGCATAGATGATCCAATATTAATGAGTGCATTTCTACCAAAAGGATTACTTCTAAGCGTTTCTCCAGCGAGTAGAGAGCCGTTTTGGTATTGGCTAAGTTCAAATGTAGGAGATTGCCAAACACCAAACCGCGTATTCAACTGAGGCTTTTTGATAGCGTGCAGGAGTTGAGGTATCAGGCCATCCATGGTATAAAGGTTTATATGAATGTCATTGTCTTGTTCTGGGACGTTATTTCCTGCGAGTACGGCTCTAGAGCGAAAATTACGCTCCATTCTTAGTTCTCCAGCAGTAATTTTATCTTTGATGCTCTGGCTTGTTGTGGTTCCAGTAGAATCAGGAATAATGTAGAAAAATTCGTCAAGTGTGCCTTCATTAACGAGTAAGTTCAGCTTTTCTGGGGTATTGTTAAAATTTAATATAATATCTGTATCTGCGTTTTCGTCGAGGTTGTATTCGACACCAGAGATGTCGCCTGATTCTGGTGGTTTAGCATAGAATACAAGGGTTTCTCCAGGCTCGAATGCTTGGCTTTTGATGACGAAGGTAAAAAAACGTTTACTTGCTTGGTAGTTAATGGGGTCATTCGTTACTCGTTTGTGTAATGGTAATGGTGGTTGGCCATTGATCGATTGCCAAGATCTGAGTTGTGGATTTCCAGCGGACCAGGTGAATTTGTCTGTTCCACGCGTTCCGGTAGCTTGCATCCACCAATCGAAAGAGTAGCCGATCTGAACGATATAGTCTTGTGCCTCTAGTGGAACATTGTGGGGATTCCAAAGTTGGATTTGAGGCATGATCATTAATACGCCTTTAACGGAATCAGTTCCTTGTTGTTGAAAGCATTGCTGGAGGGCGACTGCTCCCTGTGTGATGACAGGATAGATACCCATTTTCTGTTTAGTGGCTTGGGTGTCTTGTGGAGTTACTTTCTGGGCAACTTTAGGGTCATCAACAAGATTTGCCCATTCCTTGATGAGGGTGAATGAAGGGCCGAGGAATGAAGCTATGTTAAAGCGAGTATCGATGATTTGCTCGTTGTCTATGTTTGAGTATGTGCCTTTGATGTAAGCTGTGAGGTCTTTTTTGAGCCTTGCGTTGGCAACGTCTACAGGGAGTGAGCGTGATGAGTTGGTGAATTTGTCTTGGTTGAGGAGGCTCCAGTTTTTC
>JALZVD010000148.1 GCA_023300205.1 Akkermansiaceae bacterium
CGAACGCGTCACCCGCGCCCGCCTCCTCACCGCCACCATCACCATCCCCCTAGCCTTCCTCAACCCCTGGCTCACCCTCCCCATCCTCCTAGCCACCGAGCTCTGCTCCCGCCACCTCTTCTTCCGCACCGTCCACGCCCCAAAAATGCCCGGCGGTTTGAACTAAAAGTTCCAGTTCCCATAAACTGATGACGCTCGCACATTGTTGCGCGCCCGATCATCGCTCAAGTAGAGCACACCCTATTTGAGCCCTTTTAGGCGAGCAGACGAAGATGAGAGGCAACCTTTGAAAAATATATTATCAGTAGTTCAGATTGGGGAGCGGGAAGTGACGAACCCCTCCATTTAATGTTTACGGGACCAATCCCATAACTCGCGGGTGCAAGTCATTCGAGCCACCGTAAGTTCAATCCCTCCACCTCTGCCGCCGCCTTTTTGCAGAGTAGTGGCTGATTCCTGTCTGAATCGAGGCAGTCCAGTTGACGGCGGACCTTTCTGTAGAGGCTGTTCCGAAAGGGCCGCAAAGCCATTTCGGAAAGCCTACAAATCCTGGAAGAAGGCATGTGAGGAGGTTATCAAAAAGAAAGAGTGACCCGAATCCGTTGAATTTCTGACCCTCAATTTAGTCTATTGGCTCGCAACCTGGCACCGCCAATATACTTTCACCCTCTGTAAGAAAGACGATTCTAGTTCTTGCGAAGCAGTTGCAATAAATGAAGCGTTATCTCAAGTGCCCAGAATGTGGCAAACTTCTTAAGACCTATAACGACGTGATTGGTAACAAGGTTTCATGCCAAGCATGCGGTGAAAAGTGGATTGCTGACGGGTATTGTGAACCCGATTTTACCGGAAAACCAACATCACATCCGTCTCCCTTGCATTTGGAACGGCCTATGTCTTCCACCCGGAAGTCAATCATGAAGGTTTGCCTGACACTTTACTCTCATGGCACTTTATTCTCAACAGAAGATGCCACACCAAAGAAATGATCCTTCTGCGATTCGCCTCACAACAATGATACGCCGACTTGTCGATCAGATGGCGTCGTGCAGGAATCTGGCCAAATGGCCTGAACCAAGCTAAGAATAATAATCTAGACTTCGGAATGAAACGACCAACGAAACACTCGAGAATTGTGATCGGCTGCTTGCTGGCTCTCTGTCTTCTGGCGATACCGGCAGGCTGGGTTGGATGGAAAGCCTATGAGTGGAAGGTTTGGAGTAATGCCAGCAACCGTGTCGAGAAGGAGATTGACTCTCTGAGAACACAACGACCTTCCAACATCACCCCGGAGCATTGGGACATAGCGATCGGGATGGCAAAAACAGCCTTTGGGAACCTCTGGCCTTGGGATGTGGATAATCGGGACGAGTTGGCTGACTTTGCTGCGAGTTTTGAGAAGAGAGTTGCCACAGGAGATAGCCTTGCCGCACTGCAATGGCTCTGGGAAGAATTGGAACGTCGGAGCGATACAGGACCGCGCTACGCGGCTCAATACAAACCCGTTCGGGCTATGAATCCTGATCCTATTACCGACGCCAACTTGAGTCAGTTATGGGGCTTGAACGCTTGTTTTTCATTGGATCTGAGTGGCACTGAGATTAGCGATGAAGGGCTGAGCAAGCTGATCGAGGCACGAAATCTTGAGCATCTGGACTTGAGCAATGTGCGGGTTACCGATCGCGGTGTGGCCGAATTGGCGCGGTTGCCGCACCTGCGAAGTTTGGAACTGAAAGGCTGTCGAATCACCGGTGCGGGCTTGTCGAAATTATCCCAAATCACATACCTCGATCTCGCCGAAGCGACGATAGCTGATGAAGGTCTCCCATACGTTACGCAACTGGCGCATTTGGAGGAATTGGATCTCTCGGGAACGCAGGTCACTGATCTGGGATTGCGTCATCTTAGCGATTTGTTGATTCTATCCACCTTGAATCTCTCCGACACTCTTGTGACGGACACGGGGCTGCAAAGCCTGCAAGACCTAACCCAGCTCAAATCGCTTTACCTCGACCGCACCCAGATTACCGAAGCAGGTTTAGGACATATTTCAGCGCTGAATCAACTCGCTGCGCTACGCCTTGACGACACCATGGTAAACGATGCCGGACTACTACATCTGTCCAAGTTGCCGCGACTTCGATATCTCAGGTTGCAGGGAACCCGGATTACCGGGCATGGATTGCGCCACCTGATGGGATCAGCGAAGTTAGAGTATTTGTTTCTGCCTGAGGACATCCCTCATCGTGAAGAGTTGCACCGTCTTCATCAGGCGATTCCTGAATGCTTGATATATCTTGGAGGGCGATCCTGGTGAACCCAACCCCGTCAAATCCGCTTGATAAGGTGGACAGAGAATGACGGTTTTCCTGGCACTTTATGTGGAAGCTCTCCCCGACGCGGAAATAAGCTGTAACTCCGTCAACAACGGAGCCGGCCGAGCCCTCGGCCGAAAAGCGGCCGCCCGCGCTCTCGACAAAAAAGCCGTGGACACTGACCTCGACAAACACGACATTCTCGTCAACGGACGAAGCTATCCCATCGACGTCCCCCGACGCCCCCCGACGCCTAAAAGGATTTCTCCCAAGTCCTCGCCAGCGTCGAGCAAGCCGAACTCACCCACCAAATCGCACGCTTCGTCATCAAGGATTCCTCGAAAGCGGATGACTAAGGTGGCGGCGCTCGAAGTGCCCAAAATGGGTATTCCAATCGCCAAGCCAACCCCTAAATTCTGGCTTGGCGCTTGGAAAGCCCCGCCACACAACAAGACCAATGATCCAACTCGATGGAAAAAAACGGCGGCGGTCAGGTCCTACGAACGGCCCTGAGCCTTTCGATGATTACCGGAAAGCCCTTTCACTTGAAAAATATTCGCGGCAAGCGATCCAAGCCGGGCTTGATGCGGCAGCATCTCACCTGTGTGCTGGCGGCGGCGGAAATCTCAGGTGCCGCGACCGACGGAGCGGAACTCAAACAACCCCCTTTCTCCCCCATCCGCTCCGGTCCAAGGGCGTCTTCAAGCACCTCCCTCCAAAAGCAATTTCCTAGCAGCCCTAAGGGGAAGCGGTGGTCGCGGGGCGAAGAAGGCCCGGGAGGGTTTGGTGCGGGCGATGTATTCGTTCGGGAGTCGCGAGGTCAGTGCGCGGAGTTGGGCGCAAGGCGCACAAAAATATGCAGGGCATAAAACGAGACTAAATTCTCTCAATACAAGCAATGACAATGGTTTTACGACGGACTGAGGTAGAGCACATTGCCGCAGGGATGGAGCTTTTCATCTGATCGAAAGCCCCCCACCCAATCTGCGGAAATCATCTTAATCTGCGGATAAGAACCGTGCCAACCGAGATTGCTTCAGGAAAATAATTCGCAAATTATTTCTAAAGCACTCCCGCGTAATCGCCCTACTTCTTCTTTCGATTCTTTTTCTTCTCAGGAACCTCACCGCCAACCGTCTTCGGAGTTCTCGCAAGCCCTGGCACCTTGTCCTTTTCAGCCTTCGAAATATGGCGATCAAAAAGGGTCACGTATCTCTGGTAGCGTGGATTTTCTACTCCCTCATCCTTCCAGTGCTTCAGCTGCTCGTCATACTTCACTCGCATTTCTTCCAGTGATTTTTTATCGATTTCACTAGCCACTAGATTAGTCAGCTCCCCCGGATCGTTCTTCAGGTTGAAGAGTTCCTCCGTTGCCTTCATCTCGTCAGTTTCAAACCACCAATAGGTGTATTTAAATTCTCCCGAGACAATGCTCAGACTCGTCGTAGCAGGATGAGGATAAGTATTCATGATGGCCACTCGCTCATGCCCACCCTCTTCCGGCTTCTTCAGCAGCGGCATAAGGCTTTGTCCGTCCATGTTGTCGCAGGGCTCAAGCCCAGCCAGCTCAAGAATCGTCGCTGCAAAATCGATATTCCCCGTCAGCTGCTGACAGCGGATCTTCTTCCCCGCATTCTCGCAGCGAGGATCAAAGATCATCAGCGGAACCCGAGAGGACTCCTCCATCGGAAGCACCTTAGAACCATAGCCGTGTGATCCGCAGATGAAGCCATTATCACTCGTGTAAATGATGACCGTGTTCTTCTCCACCCCCTGCTTCACCAGCTCTTCACGGAGCATCCCCAGCGCCACATCGATGGCATAAATCTGCTGATGGTAAGTCGCCATCACCTCATCATACTTCTTATCATAGTCCCAAGACTCGAAGCGCTCATACTGCCGCCCCTTCTTACTTTGAGGAGAAAGGTGCTCGCCATATTCTCTCCCGTAGTTCGAGGGCTTCTGAAAGGTCTTCCCTTTGTAAATATGATCAAACTGAGCGTCTGGAGTCGCCGGCTTGTGCGGTGCTTTGAAGCTAATCGATAAGCAGAAGGGCTTCTCCTGAGCCACCGAATCACGAATCACATCACGGCCAAAAGCCCCATACGAGACCGTCGAGTGAGGATACTCCTTGGCATACTTCGACATCGAAGGATTCTTCGCCGTCGCATACTGGGTCTGCCCCTTCCCACCTCCATAAAAATCAAACTCCTTCTCACAGATCCCCTTGCCATCCACCACGATGCCGAACTTCCCAGCAAAGGCCGTCAGGTAACCCGACTTCCGCAGCGCCACCGGGTAAGTCTTTTCCCAGAGCTCCGCGCTCATGTCCCCGTGGAGGAAATTACACCCCGTCTTATACTCGTATCTCCCCGTGAAAATATTCGCCCGACTCCCCATGCAAATTGGAGTCGTGTCATAGTGCCTATCAAAAATCATCCCGTCAGCCCCAAGACGATCCATCTGAGGAGTCTGCACGTCTTTATTGCCATAGCAGCCTACCGAGTAGGTGCTCTGATCATCTGCCAGCAAAAAAATAATGTTCGGACGTGTGCCCGGCACCTCTTTTTTCTCTTCTCCCAAAAGAGGCAGACTCATCAAAGCGAGCAGCAATAAGGTTCTCATAAATCTCTCCCGAGATAATCGTTTCATCAAAGCATAACAAGCTCTCATCTCTAAAGCGAGCCATCCCTCCAGCCATTCCAGCTCTGACGTCCGACCGTTTAAAATGGAACGTTCTTCCACATGAATCCTTTTCACATAGATTGGCCCAGAATGTGCGACAGATAAGGCGCACCAATGCCCGTCCTCGACAAACTCCTCCACCAGCGCAACGGACCCCTCACCTCTAAGCTCCTTCTACGCCCTACAGAGTTCGGCCTCGGTAAGCTCCCGCGCAATCTTGAGACCGATGGCGTCACCACATCCGTCTGTGGATTCTGCTCCACCGGCTGCCAGTTAAAACTCCACCTCCACGAGGGCCAAGCAGTCGGCGTCACGCCATCACCCGACTACCCGGTCAACCTCGGCATGGCCTGTCCCAAAGGCTGGGAAGCCCTCGCCGTTCTCGACTCAAAAGAACGCGCCACCGCCCCTCTTCTCGATGGAAACGAAATCTCCTGGGACCTCGCCGCCCGCATCTTTACCGACCGCTTTAAGGAGATCCAAAACGAGCATGGCAAAGAATCCGTAGCCTTCATCTCCACTGGTCAAATCGCGACCGAAGAAATGGCGTTCCTCGGCGCCTTCGCCAAATTTGGGATGGGGATTCAGCATGGCGATGGGAACACGCGCCAGT
>JALZVD010000149.1 GCA_023300205.1 Akkermansiaceae bacterium
TTCACAGAGGAGGGAGCTTCAGGCCATGGAGCGACTCCTGCTTTAGCTGCTGAGAGGACGTTTCTGAGTTTCATCTGAGTTTCTATTCTTACTAAGCTTTCATCGGAACTTTCAAATTTCTTACGAGATAGTTTCCAGCAGATAAAGGCGATGAGAGAGATGAGCAATAATACTCCACTGATCAATATGAAGTAGCTTGGTAGTTGCTCAAAATAGCGTGCTATTAGAATGGCTGATGCTAAGATTAGTGAGGTTATTACTAGAGGTAGATTGAGTGATTCTATCCACCAAGCGAAATTGAGTTTCTTTGAAATAGCGCGCGCGTGATGCGTCCAGATTTTTTCCTGATGAGACTGAGTTAGTGACTCCATAGACTTGTTTATGATAGTAACTTAAGCGAAGTTGAGAGCAATGCTAAATTTTCTCTATGCTTTCGTCTAGCCAGTTGTTCATGGTATCGAAAAGTAATTGGTGGCCGGGTTCAGCAAATGTCTCATGCCTCATTTCAGGGTAGAGTTTAAATATTTTGTTTGTGAATTTCAACTTGTTGATTAGGTCTTCAGCAATGTGTGAAGGGCAGATGAGGTCTGCGCCTCCTTGGGTGAAGAGAAGGGGGATTTCAGATGTGTGTAGAGGTAGGTTTTTTTGGATGAATTCCGCGGTTTTAATGAGTTCTACGCCCCAGCCAATCGATATAAATTGATGCCCTGGATGGTCGGGGCCTTTTTCAGTGAAGTTACCATCAATGGGTGTCTGGCAGAGCTCAGGAGTGGCTCCAGTTTTGACTCTGAATTTAGGGTAGATCTTGGCTAATATTTTGGAGGAAGCGATGAATAGCTTTGATTTGTTCTGAGTAATGGAAAGGAGGGGGGAGTTAACCCAGCAGAATTTAGGAGTGGGAAGGGTTCCTTGGAGAGCTAATGTGAGATGACGGAGTGTGAGTAGTCCTCCCATTGAATGGCCAGCAATTCCGTGAGGTAGGTCACCAGCCATTTCGATCCCTTTTTTGATGACGGCATCAATAAAACTTAATTTTCCAACATGTCCACGTTTTCCAGGGCTGCTACCGTGGCCGTATAGGTCGAAGGCGATGCAGCGGATACCACGTTCAGTGAATGGGTGAAGGACTTCAGTGTAGCGGCCTGAGTGATCTCCTTGTCCGTGAGTGAATAGACAGACTGCTTGGGAAGGGGTACCTTGGGGTGGATCCATTAGTGTGCAACGCAGTTGGTGGCCTGCTACTTGAATATCTTTTAAGGATACAATCATGAGGGTTATCTTTCTAGGCTTTTAGAGAGGGTTGCAAATAGTTTCAGATCTAGTTCATTTACAGCGGGATCACCTGCTTGTTTGAAAGCATGTTCAATGTTTCTGATGAATCTCCATAGGATGTCTCCGAGTGAGGCGTGACCTGCGATGGCTATTTTTGCGTTGGCTGGTATGTCCTTGTGCTCAGTAATGACTTTTTGAGCAGGAATGAGTCTGCCTTTGTGAAAGCAATCAACGAGTAACATGTCTGTATCTGAGTAGATACGGGCCAAGAAATGACCAGGGTAGTTGCAGCCCGAGACTTCTAGGTTTAGACGTCTAGCGACGAGCATGAAGAGAGTGGTGAGGCTGATTGGATTACCAAATCCTGAGTCAGCAACCCAGCAGAGATCACTGTTCTGGGGTAGGTAATAGTTTTCTTTATTTCCTCGGAATCTGCCATTGGTAAACATCCAGATTCTTAGTTTGTCTGCATTGATGGCGTTGTCTTTGTGATCATCTGAAAATTCGTCTGCTAGGATATCAAGGGCATCTGAGAGAGCGGGACGAAGTGAGATTCCATCATGTAGGTAATCTGAGATGAGTCTGAGGTGATATTCGAAGCTGTCCCAGTCTTCAGCCATGGCGGATTTACCTCCAGCAGGGATCTGCCATTCGTTCATTAAGACCTTACGTCTTGCAGGAAGTAATAACTTGGTGAGTTTTGCTTTGTGTTGAGGTGGGAGATCTAATGCTAGAGCGGTAAGTTCATTACTGAGATCTCCGGAGGATGTGGCGAACTCGCTTTTCAATGCGGCCTGAGTAGCAGGCTCTTTATCATCTAGAAGTTTGAGAAGGTGTGGGAGTTTTGTCTCGTTGATCATGTCTAACAAGAGGATAGGTAATGCTTAGATATGGATCAAGCGAGTATTGAAGAAATTATACTATTTATAGAATGGATCGAGTTTGTTGGCTGATATTAAGCGGCAAAACTTTCTCCACATGAGCATGTTACTTCTGCATTGGGGTTGGTCACTTTGAATCCACCTTGCTGGAGATCATCTGAGTAATCTAGTTCACTACCGGCTACGAAGAGTGCGCTTTTAGGGTCGATGACGACAGTTACCTGATTACTTACGACAAGCATATCTCTGTCTCTAGGTCCATCGACTAGATCCATTTTATATTGAAGACCAGAGCAACCACCACCGACTACAGCTATTCTGAGGGCGCCGTCTGCTCTACCTTGTTTTTGAAGTAATGATGATAGATGAGCGGCTGCTCCTGAGAGCACTTTGATTAATTTTTCGTTACCTACTTTATATTTTACCGCTGACATATGACACATGTAAGGGTAAGTTTAGTAATAGAAAAGCTCAAAAACAATCTATTAGGGTTATTGAGTGATGGTAATGTGTTGAATAATGTAAATAGGAAGAGAATAGCCTTTACACACGCAAATAAGGTGCGAATTTAACTGCCGTATTCAGGGAGTGATATCTACCTGAGTTAAGAACTAACTGATTTCATAGAAATCAATAAGACAATCTCTGATGATGGCTGAGATAAGAGCTGCTTATGCGCCTTTTCCAAGTTGTTATTAGAGAAATAATTTAAATCCATCATCATTTCTGTAACACATTATTATAGAGCTGTGATGATCACATATAATGAGCGAAAATACATCGCCTGCTAACGAGTCTGCACCAGCAGCTCAGCCAGCGGCCACAAATCAAGATAATGCTTCAGTAAACACATCATCTGAAGCTACAAGCACTGAATCAAAAACAGAGAAATCACAATCATCTAATAAAAAAGAGCCTAAGCAGGGTGTTAGAGACACTCGGACAAATAAGACTCCTGAAAATGAGGAATCTGCTCCAGCTGAGCCAAAGCCTGCATCACCTACAAAAGGTGAAAAAAGCAATGGAGAAGGGGGGCAGCCTCAACAGAATAATCATAACAGCCAGCAAAATAATGCTAACAATAACCGAAGCAGGGGACGCAGAGGTAGAAAAGCTGGTGATCAAAATCAAAACCAACCTCAGGCAAGGCAGGCAACGATAAAGCTGGATCCGAAATCTGTATCTAAGAAGGCATGGAAAATATTCCTAGCTGAGGTAGGAGAAGAGGGCTTAGCTTTAATTGGAGACAAAGAGGGTAAAGAGCTCACTAAGCGTAGTTTCAAACTTGCTGAGATTTTCCAAGAAGAAGAGCAGCGTAGAATAAAGCTCTCCAAGACTAAGAAAAACGATAAGTCTGAAGATGGGTCATCACAGGACAAGGCAAAGAAAAAGCCTGTGAGAGCTAAGAAAGCAGCTAAGCAGATTGAGAAAGTCGAAGAGGTGAAAACTGATAAAGCATCAGATTCTGCAGAGAAGTTAGAAGGAAAAGAAGTTCAGACTGAGCTGCCAGAAGTAGCAGAAGAAGTTAAGGCTGTTGAATCATCTGAATAGACGCTTTTAATATCCCTTTTATTTCTAAGCCCTTAAGGAGGATTTCTTCTTAAGGGCTTTTTATTTGTACATAATGGAAGAAAATATGAATAAACTTTACTATTCGAGTGTCTTATGTTCAGTAATAAGTGTATTAAACGTAAAATTACTATCAACTAAGTTTAACTAATTATGAAGAAAACACATTCAATGATCGCATGTGCTACAATGGTAGCAATGACTCTCCCCAGCTGTACTACTGTGAATCCGTATACTGGCGACCAACAGACGTCTAAAACTCTACAGGGCGGTGTGATAGGAGCGCTTGGAGGAGCTGCGATAGGGGCTCTTACGGGTGATCGTAAAGACGCGCTAAAGGGAGCTGCTATTGGTGGCTTAGCAGGAGCTGGAATAGGTGCCTATATGGATACTCAAGAGGCTGAGGTGCGCCGCCAGCTCAGTGGTTCAGGTGTTGGTGTTACACGTAGTGGTGATGATTTGATTCTGAATATGCCTAGTGATATTACATTTGGTTCAGGTAGCGCTCAGATTCAATCACAATTTAACCAGACACTTGGTTCTGTAGCTCTTGTTCTGAAGAAGTATAGTAAAACTAGTATTTCAATTAGTGGGCACACTGATTCTGATGGCTCAGCAGGTTCTAACCAAAGTTTGTCAGTATCACGTGCTCAATCTGTAGCTAGTGTTCTGAATTCAAATGGAGTAGCGGGAAATCGCATACTAACCAATGGATATGGTGAGTCTCAGCCGGTTGCATCTAATGCGACTTCAGCAGGTAAGGCACAGAATCGCCGCGTTGAGTTACGTATTGTTCCTCAGGAGAGTCAGTTTTAATCATTTCACGTAGGATCAATATTTTGCAGCCGTTAGGGAGTTTATTCCTAGCGGTTTTTTTATTTATAAGTGAGTGTTGAAACAAGAAAAAAACCTCAGTTCCGAAGAACTGAGGCATTGATGAACAAGTTAGGGTTCTTGTGTTTTAGAATCTGTATTTGACTGCGAATGTCGCGTTGATAGGAGCACCGACGGTAGTTTGGTGAGTGCTGTGTGAGGTAGGTGAGTAGTTGGTGTCGAACAAGTTTTCAATATGGAGACTGAGCTTGCAGTCTTGATTGAGCTGGTAGGAGGCACCTGCATCCACACGGACGTAACTAGGAAGGCGTGATGAACTTCCATTTCCTGTGAGTGATTCGTCTTGATATGTGAGTCCTAGTCCTAGGTCTAGCTTGTCATTTACTTGGTATTTGTTCCAGATGGAGAATGCATGTTCAGGAGTATCTCTAGTGGTATCTCCGGAAGGAGTTTTAGAATCAAGGTAAGTGTAGCCTGTGGTGATAAACCATTGATCGGTGATGTTTCCTTTTAGTTGTGCTTCAAATCCTGAGACTTCTGATTCCTGTCTGTCTTGGCGTCCGTCACCATCAAGATCTGTGGTGAATGATTGATCCGTTTTAAACGCAGCGAGTGTGAGGAATAGGTTGTCTTTAACATCCCATTTTAGCCCAGCTTCAAGACTTTCGAATGTATCTGGATCAAATCTGTCTCCAGCATTAGCGAACTGATTACCTGAAGAAGGAAGGAATGTCTCACTGTAGCTAGCGTAGAGAGAGAGACGTTCATTTGGCTTAGCAACGAATCCTAGACGTGGAGAGATGTTGTTATCTGTCTCGCTACCTGTGCTGGTGCCGTTGACATCGATGTCGAAGCTATCAAAACGTGCGCCTAAGATGACGTCGAACCAACTCGTTACGGCGATTTCATCTTGGATGAAGAATGAGTATACGTTGACGGTTGCTTGTGTGTCATCAGCTAGTGATGTGTTGAAGTCGTTGACGACTGTGGTGCCGTTGATGTTGGTACCTACACCGTTAGAGAGAGAGAAGTTACTTGCGAAAAACTGCTCTGTATCTGAGTCAGAGTTTTCATCTGGTGAGAAGTTTGCATTGTAACGGTCATTGTCATTTGAGGTGTGAATGAACTCTGATCCTAAAACGAGTTTGTGATCAATAGAGCCTGTAGAGAACTCACCGACTAGGTCTCCAGAGAGCTGGAATCTGTCTCGCTCGGTGGTGTCACGGTATCCATCAATGGTGACTATATCAGTGGACTGATCATAGTCAGAGGCGTAGAAGTTCTGGTATAGTTTATCATATTTTCCATAGGATGCAGTTACGCTACCTTTCCAATTATCGTTGAATTGGTGATCGAGAGTGATGGTTGCGATGTTGGCGTCGAGTGTGGAGAAGTTGAGGTTACGATCACCGAATACGATACCATCTAGAGCGCGCACAGGCTTACCGTTGTCACCAGTAGGAATTCCACGATCGATGAAACGTTCGTGATTGATGTGTTCGAATGAGAAGCGGATGCTGGTGTCATCATTGAACTTGTAGGTGAGAGAGGGATTGAATCCTAATTGGTCACCGTAGAAGAAGTCACGATGATTTTCGAGCTTATCGTAGGCTACATTGAGCCTGAATGCGACTCTGTCTGTGACGCTGGTGTTGTAGTCAAATTCCTGTGTGAATCCGCCGAAGCTGTTTACTTTTGCGGTGTAGTCTGTGAATTCTTCGTCAAATATTGGTTTTTTATAGACACGGTTGATGACTCCACCAGTTCCACCACGTCCGAAGAATAGGGCGTTTGGACCTCTGAGGAATTCGACTTGCTCTACGTTGTAGAGGGGACGGTAATATTGAACATCATCACGTACTCCATCAACGAAGAAGTCAGCAGTGGATCTTACTCCACGAAATACGACTGCGTCACGGTGCCCTTCGCCTTGAGAGTTATTGACACCTGGGGTGTAGTCAACGATCTCGCCGATACTTTCTAAGCCTTGTGATGTGAATTCTTCAGCGGTAACGATTGAAGCACTTTGAGGAATGTCGATGAGAGCGGTGCCTGTTTTAAATGAAGTGATGGGGTTAAGGCCTATGGATGAGGCTTCTCCTATAACGGTCGAAGTGGCTAGTTCTACGAGTTCTTCTTCTGCTGTCTGAGCTGTTAGCTGACTTACTAATGCTGTAGCTATGGATGCGCTTAGAAGTGTGTTTGATGGTGTTAATTTCATTTTTTTGGTTGTTTTGAAATGATCGGTTGATGTTTTTAAGAGGAGTTTTGTGCGAGGTCTGGATCTGTTTAATTTGACGTTGCTGGTTTGTTAATGCGAATGGGTCTCAATAGCAAGATTTAATTTTATAAAATTTATTTTTGTAACTAAGGTAGCAAAATTTCTTGCTATTCATTTTCTCATAGGTAATCGATGTGAACACTTTCTACTATATCTGTATGAGATGCTTGTGGTGAAGTGTAATCAATTGATTATGAGATAGTCTCATCCGGGAGTTAAGGTTTCTGGAGTTGCTAAAATATATAATGAACAGCGTAAAAGAAATTAAAACTACGGCACGTAAAGCTCGTATGACGATTGATTGGTCAGAGTGGGATGATCAGTTAGGTAAGCTTACCGATAAGGAGCTAGCGGAAAAGATAGGAAGTTCATTAGCTGCTGTTAGTATGAGGAGGAGGAAGTTGAATATCTCTGCTTCTGGAGAACGTGGTGCTAAGGCGCGCATTGATTGGTCAGATTGGGACTCAGAGCTTGGTCAGGTGGAGGATAAGGTTCTAGCTAAAAAAGTGGGTTGTTCTTTAGCGTCCGTAGTTCTGCGAAGAAAAAAGTTAGGTATTGCAGCTTGTAACCAAAGGAAGTCAGTGGATTGGGAATTATGGGATGAAATGATCCCTACGATGACGGACTCTGAGCTGTCTAAGAAAATAGGCTGTGCACCAGGGAGTGTGCGCGTGAGACGTGAGAAACTGGGTATAGCTAAGTCTGATGTGGACCTGCGGAAGAAAGTAGACTGGGGTAAGTGGGAATCAAAGATTGGCTTGGTGGATGATAAGGATTTGGCGTTAATGATAGGTTGTACGGTTGGTGCAGTACTCGCTCATAAGAAAAAGAAGGGGCTGGGAGTTCTAACTGAGAAGGAAAAGGTGAAGCGTAGTAGTTCAGGAACGGGTGATGTCTGGGCTAAGTGGGATCATATTTTAGGTCGTTGTCCGGATGATGTGTTAGCGATAGAGATGGGGATTTCACGTTCGAAGGTGGGAGTGAGAAGGATGCGGCTAATGATCGCTAACTACCCGCTTGATTGGACCGTTGGTGCGAAGCCTTGTTTTGGAGGATGTGGTAAAGCATTATCTAATGATAGTGAGAAGAATGCCTGCGGCTCTGAGGTCTGCCTTGCTAAGCTAAAGCAAATCAGCTAGTAGAAGACTATCAATTATGAGCAAAGGATTATTCATCACAGCGACAGACACGGATGCTGGAAAAACCTATGTTAGTTCACTCATTGTTCGAGCATTGAGGAACGAACGAATCGATGCGGTGGGTTATAAGCCTATTTGTTGTGGTGATAGAAATGATGCTTTGGAGATGGCAGATGCTTCTGGCTTTAATAATCCTAGTGGTGCGTTGTTGGATAAAATTAATCCAGTTTGGATGAAGACCCCAGCGGCTCCTCATGTGGCTTCTATGTTTGAGAATGCTCCGATTGAGAAAGAGGTCTTACTTCGTGGGCATCAAGCGCTATCTGGTGAACATGCCTGCGTGATTACTGAGGGCGTTGGAGGATGGTTAGTGCCTATCAACGGGATGGAATTTAGCGTGGCGGAGCTAGCTGGAGCGATAGGTGACCCGGTGATTGTTGTGGTAGGAAATAAGCTAGGAGCACTGAATCATACATTGCTTACTGTAGAGGCAATGCGTTCGAGAGGGATAGAGCCAGCAGGGTTGGTTTTTAACAATCTTATCGATGAGTTGGACACTGCTACTATAACTAATAAGGGCATTGTGGAAGATATGTGCGGGGTTGAGGTGATCACGGATGTGATACGAGGTCAGGAGGAAATAGAGAGTTGGCCATTTATGGAGATATTAGGTTTGTAAATGATCTCTTTGAGACTACCTTAAAGCAATGATAGACATGATTGTGAATCTCCTAGAGTTACCGGACTCTTCAGAACTTTATACTAAGATAGATGAGCAGGGAATTATCCTACGTAGAGCTAGGGCTTATGAGCGCCACATTGTGGCAGGATGGGTGGGTGAGCATTTCTCACCAAAGTGGGTGAGTGAGGTAAAGGTGGCGATGTCACGCCAGCCTGTGACTTGTTTCATAGCGACTAAGGATAAGAAGATTTTAGGTTTTGCTTGTGTTGAAACTACAGCGAAAGGGTTCTATGGTCCGACAGGGGTAAGTGAGCAGGCTAGGGGGACAGGGATAGGGAAGGCTTTATTGTTTAAAGCAATGGAGGCCCTGAGAGATAGTGGTTATGTCTATGGAGTGATTGGCGGTGTAGGGCCACGTGAATTTTACGAAAAGACGATCGATGCGAAAGAGATTCCTAATAGTGATCCTGGAGTTTACACAGATATCTTACCTGATTAAATTATAGATGCCGTTTAACGTATTAATCCAATCTAACAACTCAATTAAATATGCAAGATCCTAACTTTGTTAAAAGCGCGTTTTCTAAGATAGCTGACCGCTATGTTTTGACGAATCATGTCCTTAGTCTGGGTACAGATATTTTATGGCGTAAGCGAGTGGGGCAGATTGTCATGGAGTGGAATCCTGATCATATTTTAGATGTGGCAACTGGAACTGGAGATCTTGCTATAGAGTTACAGAAGGTGTGTGATGGAGCTGAGGTGATAGCCTCTGACTTCTGCCCTGAGATGCTGGCACATGCTGAGCGGAGGGGTGTGTTGGAAACACAAGTAGTGGATGCGATGAATATGCCATTTAAAGATGCTAGCTGTGATGTTTTGACTGTAGCATTTGGTCTGCGAAATATGGCTAATTATTCTAAGGCGTTAACGGAGATGCGGCGTGTGATTAAGCCTGGTGGTCATTTGTTGATTTTAGATTTCTCTTCACCAGAGGGGATTTTACGTAAGCCGTATGGATTTTATCTGAATAAGATTCTGCCTAAGATAGCGGGGAAGCTAACTTCTGAGGAGGAGGCTTATACGTATTTAGCGGGTTCTATTGGAGATTTCCCTAGCGGTGAGGCGATGTGTGATTTGATCTCTTCTCAAGGTTATAAAGAGCCACGCTGCGAGCCATTAAGTGGCGGTATTGCCTCGATTTATACTGCGGAGGCTTAGTTGTTCAGCTCTTTAAATTTGATACGTAGACCATGTTTTTTCCAATATGTGGTTAGTGTTTTTTCTAAGTGATCGAGATTTGTATTTTTAAATAGATTTTGGTTTGCTGTTGCGCGGAGATGTTTGTCACCCGAGGTTAGGTCTTTGATGTATTGGGTTATTTTTTCTCTTCCGTTACCGTTAGGCTCTAGATGGTAGAAATAGTGGACTGTGATTAGAGCTGTTAGGTAGGGTAGGTAGCGTTCTTTTGGATCGAGGTTGTTATTGTATTTAATCCATTCAGGGTCACTTAGTGGTAGGATTAGTTTCAGCTTAGGTAAGGTAATCTTGTCTTGCTTTGTTTGAATGAATGAGAGGGCTCGATTACGGATGTTTTTGTTTATGGTGGTAAAGTTATATGAGCCATTATCGAATAATGAGGATGCCATGTATTCAGCATTTCCTTCTGAGAACCATGCGTTGGAATAGCGAATAATACCGTGCATGTTGAGGTGTGTAAGCTCATGGACTAAGAGCTGATTGTTTGGTTTTTTTGCTGTGATGAACTGATCTTTACGAAGAAAGATAGCACGTTTAGATTTGGAATAATATCCTGCTGAAAACTTGACACCTACGGCTTTATCGTAAGCATTGATATCTGCGTAGATGTAGATTTTATGGGTGTTTTTACCTGGGTCAAACCTAGGAAGGTGGACGAGGTTTAGTGGGATCCTTTTCAGAGCATAGGGAACAGATTCAGCTGTGGTTGCAAAGCGACGAATGTCATTAATCTGGATTTCACTATCGCTAATAAAGGTGTAAAACCTAGTTCGATATGAGTGTGTGGAGCTGAGAGTCTGCGTCTCGTTGAGCTTGGTAACTTGAGCAAGATTATTACCCTTGAGTATGCTAGGCCAAAGATCTTGTTGGGCTGATGCAATAAGGCAAGACAGAAGCACGAAGACTAGGGCTTTCATGGAGAGTTAGTCTAGTAGGTAAGAATAGCTTTTGTGAGCCATGTCATTACTGAGCTCATAGATTTCATTACTGAGTCTACAGGTTAGGGCTTCTTTAGCGAGTTGCTGGCAGTCAGCATGGTTGAGTGAACGTACTGCTTTTTTGATTTTAGGAAGCTTGTGGGTTCCAACAGAAAGTTCATCAATTCCTAAGCCAACGAGTAGAGGAGTAAGGCTGAGGTCACTAGCAACTTCTCCGCAGACACCTGTCCAGATGCCATTGTTTCTGGCTGCTTGTGCGGTCATGTCTATGAGACGAATGACGGCTGGATTTGTTGGTCTGTATAGGTCTGATACTGTTTTGTTTACACGGTCAACAGCAATGGTGTATTGGATGAGGTCATTAGTTCCTATGGAGAAGAAGTCTACGTGTTTTGCGAGTTCTTCAGCCATGAGTGCCGCTGATGGGACTTCGATCATCATTCCAACTTCCATTTCTGGATCAAAAGGGATATTTGCTTTTGCTAGCTCATCCATGCATTCTTGTAAGATGTCTTTTGCCTTTAGTAGTTCATGGAGACTTGAGATAAGAGGGAACATGACTCCTAACTTTCCGTGAGCACTGGCTCTGAGAATAGCTCTGAGTTGTTCTTTGAACATACTGATACGAGAGAGTGAGACTCTTATGCCTCGCCAGCCAAGAAAAGGGTTAGGTTCTGGTTCAGGGAGAGGCTCAGCAGGGAGTTTGTCTCCACCGGCATCTAGTGTGCGAATGATGGCTTGGTGAGGCTTGGTATGTTTAGCAACTTCTGAGTAGACTCTAGCTTGGCGGTTTTCATCAGGAATCTCTCCTCCTCCTAGTAAATAGAACTCGGTTCGGAAGAGCCCGATGCCATTTGCTCCTGATTTCTCAACTAAGGGTAGTTCGTGATCAAACTCGATATTTGCTGAGAGTGTGATGATGCGGTTATCAGTGGTATGGGTGTCACTTTCTTTGATTTCATCTAGCTCTGTTTCGAGCGCTTTTTTACCGCGTCTGATTTCGCGGTATTTTTTGATGGTAGCAGCTTCTGGGTTGAGAATGACTTGGCCAGTGTAACCATCAAGAATGATGAAGGTGAGTGATTTTATACTCATCACAGCATTTTCTACTCCGACAATGGCAGGGATGCCCAGTGAACGTGCGAGAATGGCAGTGTGTGAGTTGCCACTTCCTTGTTCTGTGATGAATCCCATTGATGCTTGGCGATCCATGGTAGCCGTGTCAGAGGGCGTCAGGTCATAGGCGACAATGATGTGCTTATGATCTGGACTGAGTTCAGCAGATTTATGTTCATCATCTGCTGATGAGAAATTCCTGATGACTCTCTGAGCGACGTCATCAATGTCTGTGGCGCGTTCTGCGAGATACTTGTCATTCATTCTGCGGATGGCTTCGCAGTATGTCTGGATGACGGCGTAGTAGACGAACTCAGCGTTTTGTAGTCTACTGGCGATGCCTGCTTCTACCTTCTTGATGATAGAGCGGTCTTCTAGGATAAGAATGTGGGCATCGAAGATGAGAGACTCATGATCTTCTGAGATGTTTTCGATTCTTCTCTGAATGTCGCTGAGCTGAACCTTTGTTTTAGCGATGGCTTCCTGAAAGCGTTTTATTTCGTAATCAATATGATCCTCAGGAATCTCGTAGACATCTGGAGCCATCATGCCCCGAGCAATCACGTGCACAGGTCCGAAGGCAATACCAGGTGATACGGCGGTGCCTTGTAGGATCGTTTCTTCGTGTGATGAGTGCAGTGGCATGGATGAATAGGCCTATTACTAGTAATGGGAAGCTAGGTGAGCAACGGGGTAGGGTATGATGGTCAGTGGAGCCCTTAGTCTTCAAAGTCTCTTTGAACGAGTATGATGAGAGCATCAAGAGCTTCTTGAGCCTGGGTTCCTTCAGTGGTGATAATCAAAACAGACCCGTGGCCTGCTGCAAGCATCATGAGTCCCATGATGCTTTTGCCATCGATTTCTTCACCATCTTTTTCGACGGTGATATCAGCGTCAAATCCATTTGCTGTCTTTACGAATTGAGCAGCTGGTCGAGCGTGGATCCCAAGTTTGTTTGTGATTGTTATTTCCTTACTAGGCATAGGGTTTAGATTTTTGGTGTTGGATGTGTTCGTTGTATTTTTCAATCTTAGAGGGAGAGAACAATGAGTGGAAGGGAAATTTTTAAGTCAGAGTTAAAAGGTTATAAATGGTTGTTTAATAGAGTGTTGAGTTATTGTTTCTATTAATTTTTTCGTTAAGTTTATTGTTGAACTCATCAGCCATGTCGTAGCCCAATCTTCTAAGCTGTAGTTCTAAGATGGAAACGGTGATGAGTCTTACGGTATCTCGACCGGGTGAGATGGGGATGTCTACGTATGGGATATCCACACCAAGTATATCTTCTGTTTCTCTATCAATGCCCGTTCTGTCGACTTCATTGAGTTCACTATGTGGGCGTAGATTGATTACGAGGTCTAGTTTTGAGTCTGGCATCATGGCACCTAGTCCAAAAATGTTGGTTACATTGACAATACCAATACCGCGCATTTCAATAAATCCTCTAGAGAAGTCTTTGGTGTATGCTGTGAGTTGTCCGCTCACATTACGTATTTTCACATGGTCATCGGCGATGAGTGCGGCACCTCGCTCAATGAGGCCGATAGCAGCCTCGCTTTTCCCTGAGCCGCTTTTTCCTTTGATTAATACGCCGACTCCTTTGAAATGGAGCATGCAACCGTGAACTGAGGTTGTTGAAGCAAATTCTTTTTCTAGGCAGCGGACGGCGCGATTTGAGAAACGCATGGTTGCCATGGGAGTGCGGAAGATGGGAATACGGAAAGGCGCGATACTGGCGGCTAGGTTTTCTGAGATCTCAGATCCTCTGGTGATGACGATGCAGGGGATCCCAATCTCGCAGATCGTTTGTATTCTTTTTCGCATGGTATCTGGGTCTAGTGATTCTAGATAGGCCATTTCAGAATTTCCCATTACCTGAACCCTGAGATAGGCGAAGTAGTCAAGGTAACCAGTAAGGGCTAGACCAGGTCTGTGGGTTGAAGGTTCAGTGATTTTACGTGTGAGGTCGTAGCAAGCGGGGTCATCTTCATTGAATAGTTCTAGTTCTAGTCTTTCCTTATATTTTAGGAGAAAATCTTCAACAGTGATGTCAGTTACAGTGTGGATCTTGCGCTTCATGTGCTTAGTGTAGAATGTGGGGCTGAGTAACCAAGGTAAAAATAGCGTATCTAAATAGCATATAAACTAGGGTGAGAGCTAAAAACGATTGCAAATTATTTTAAATCATTAGATATTATGAGAAGACTAACTCTTCACTTTAAACCCTTTAGAAAATGACGCTGACTAGCCAAGAACCTACCTATGTAATCGGTCACTTAAACCCAGATGCAGATGCGATCTGTGCGGCAATAGGATATGCCGAGTATTTACGCGTGGCTGAAGGGGTGAATGCTGAGGCATTACGCTGTGGTACTGTGCCAGCACGAGTTAAATGGGTGCTGGAACAAGCTGGTCAGGAGGCACCTAAGTTGGTGACTGATGTCCGCACTACTGCTGAGCTAATCAGTGATAAGTGTACATTGACGGTGTCTGAGGGAGATACATTTCTTAAAGTCTATAATACGATGCAGGAGAGTGGAGAAGAATCTTTACCTGTAGTCTCTGAGGATGGAGAGATATTAGGGATTCTGGATTTCACTCAACTGATGCAGTTATTGATGCCTCGTAATGTGACTGGTTCTGCGGGAGTGAAGACGGTGTATGTTTCACCGCAGAAAATTTTAGAATCCCTGAAAGGGAGGTCTATGGGAGCGCCTATATCAGACAGAGAAGAGGAGTTAATTATGTTTGTGGGAGCTTCAAGTGAGGCGACTACTAGGGAGGGTTTACTGAGAGATGCGAAAGAGGGGATCTCTAAGGCGCAGTTAGTGATTTGTGGGGATAGAGTGAAGCTACAAAAAGTGGCGGTGGAGAACCATGTACGAATCCTCGTGATGACGGGTGGATTTGATTTGTGCCCGGACATGAAAGAACAGGCGAAGAAGAACGGGGTTATGATCATCGCTTGTGAGTATGACACAGCGACTACGGTGCAGCTGATTCGCTGTTCTAAGATGGTTGATACGGCTCTGGGTGGTGAGTTTCTCTGTGTGGAAGGGAATGAGGCGGTGTCTGATATCAGTAAGAGACTTAGTGCTGTGAAGCAGGAGATTTTTCCTGTGGTGAAGCCAGAGACAAGAGAGCTGATGGGTGTATTCACTAAGGCTGATCTTGTATCTCCACCGCAGACGAAGATTGTGATGGTGGATCATAATGAGTATTCTCAGGCGGTGAAGGGTATTGAAGAAGCTGAAGTGGTTGAGGTGATCGATCACCACAGACTGGGCGGTAATATTGTCTCACGTGGGCCGATACGTTTTCTCAATGAGCCAGTTGGATCCTCATCGACGCTGATTGCTAGAAAATTTAAGACCTATGATGTAAGTTTGTCAAAAGGTGTGGCGCTTTGCCTGATAGCAGGCCTCATTTCAGATACATTGAATCTAACTTCTCCAACTACTACGGAATTGGACAAGGAGATTTTAAGTTGGTTGTGTGTAATTGCAGAAATTGATGCAGACAAGTTTACGACTGATTTATTTGCTTCTGGATCACTACTTCACATGGGAACTGTGGACGAGCTGATGAATACTGACAGGAAAGAGTTCGATGAAGGGGGGAAATATATCAGTATCGCACAGGTAGAGGAGATCTGTTTGGATGCCTTTGATAAGCGTAGAGTTGAGATGGAGCAGGGTCTCGAAGATCTGATTGCGAAGAAAGGTTATGATTTAGCACTTGTGGCGGTCACTGATATAACCAAGCATTATAGTTTGATTCTGGCGAGAGGAGATGAGCGTGTGATTAAGGCTTTGGCTTTTGAGCATCGTTCGGATGGAGTGATCGTAGCTGAGGGAGTAGTTAGCCGTAAGAAACAAATCTTTCCTGCTGTGAGTGACGCGGTTCTCGGAGCAGGGGCGATGACGTTATCATAATTATAATAGACTGTCATTTCTGAGCATGAAAACGGTGATTATTAAGATAGGGACTGGTGTCCTTACGAGAGAAAGCGATGGTTGCTTAGACCAGGATTCATTGGTGCGCTTGGTGAAGGCTGTGGCTGGTGTAGCTGAGCAGGGTTACCGTGTGATGATGGTCTCTAGTGGGGCAGTAGGAGCCGGCATTTCTGGGTTAGGTCTGCATGAATACCCATCTGATATTGTAACACGCCAGGCTTGTGCGGCAGTTGGGCAGACGCGGTTAATGCATGGCTATGAAGATCTCTTCAGGGGTTATGGATACAGTGTGGCACAGTTGCTACTCACTGCAGAAGATTTCAATGACGAGAAACGCAGTGGCAGAGTCCGTGATACTTTAGGTCGGCTCAATGAGATAGGAAATATCATCCCTATTATTAATGAGAATGATTCGATCTCGGTCAAAGAAATTAGTATGGGGGATAATGATATGCTCTCGTCTAGGGTTGCTAGCTTAGTGGGTGCAGAATTACTTATCTTGATGTCCACTATCGATGGTCTTATCTCACCGGAGACAAATGAGGTGGTTAAGGAAATCACAGATGTTGAATCGGTGCTTAACTAC
Source organism: Akkermansiaceae bacterium (assembly GCA_023300205.1). GTDB lineage: Bacteria > Verrucomicrobiota > Verrucomicrobiia > Verrucomicrobiales > Akkermansiaceae > Rubritalea. The sequence continues at coordinate 16,515 of JALZVD010000149.1, forward strand.
GCGCGTGGCGATAGTGGTAAGTTCTCTATAGGAGGAATGGCGTCTAAGTTACAGGCTGTGAAACGGACCGTTGACTCAGGGATAGAGACCGTCATTATGAACGGGGGATGTCCGGAGAGGCTCGCTGATGTAGTCTCTGGGAGAGAAGGAGCTTTGTGTAGCAGATTTAAAGCTAGGTAGGTTAAGCGTAGGGTTCTTGGTTACTTGTACTTGATGAGGGCTTTGCTGCGGAGTCTGTCGAGGTAGCGATTGAACCTGACAGAGGATTTTGCGTTTTGGACAGCTTGCTCCATTTGTGGACTGACCTTGGCAAGTGCTGGAGATGGACCGTCAATTTTGCGTGTGACACGGATGATCTGATATCCGCCAGCGTCTAGTTGGATAGGCCCGATAACGGAGCCAACAGGTTCGGTGAAGAGAGCAAAGCTTACGTCTGGGCGTAGATCAGTGCGTTTACAGTGTTTTTGTTTGCCACCTTGGTCAGCGAAGGCGTCTTCTGAGTATTCTTTGGCGATTTCTGCAAAGTTTGCTCCGTTCTTGATTTTAGTAGCGAGATTTTCTGCGAGTTCTTTCTGAGTTTCTGGGGTTGCTAAAAGATCGTCATCATTGGTTGTAGGGATATAGATTTTTTCGAAATCGATTTGATCTTTGGAGCGATCACGCATGTCTCTTTTGTGCTTATTGTATTCAGCTACAAGTTCTTCCTGAGTAGCGGGGGTCGGGTCATTGAAGTGCTGAGCACGCATGGCCTGACCGATGAGCTTATCTTTAGTGAGTTGAAAGTATCTGGTGTAGGAGAGGTTTGAATCTTTGAGCTGCTCACGGAATTTGGCTTCGTTGCCTTCATAACTTCTGTCTATCTGGCGTTTGATGTCCGCTTTGATAGCGTGTTCAGGAATCTGAGCTCCAATTGCGTTAAATTCATGAATGATGAGTTGGCGATTGATGAGTTCATCGAGGATTTTTCTCTTACTTTTAGCTAACTCGGCATTAAATGTTGCGCCCATGCGTGGGTGTTTCATTGCGAGGCGAGATCTGATAGGTCCAAGCATGAAGGCTACTTCATTGATGGTGACAACTCTGCCATTTGCGATAGCTGCAATGCCATTTATTTTCTTAGGTGCAGCAATTGCTATAGGAGCAATTACTGGTGTCAAAATACTAATAGCTAGAGCAATGGTGAGGGTGTTTAAGATCTTCATTTTGTTGTTATATTTTGGGGTAAACTAATACTTCTATAATGCGCTATAATCTCATAAAATAAAGAGATATATTGTTAATATTTTGGGATTATCTCATTTCGCTAGGTGATAACAAGTGATTGTAACGTTCAACATGGGTGGCGCGTCCTGATGTTTGATCTATATCTACGATCATGCCACAGAGTCTAACTGGGCCTTTTGCTACTGGGAATCTTGTTGGTAGTCCCGTTTTAAATCTCCAGACAATACTTTCTACGTTTCTGCCTAGGACTGAAATTTCTGGTCCACACATTCCTGCATCTGTAAGGTGAGCAGTTCCGTTAGGCAGGATCCGTTCGTCTGCAGTCTGAACATGGGTGTGGGTGCCTACAACTGCAGAGACTTTGCCATCTAGATGAAATCCCATAGCGATGCTCTCACTGGTGGTTTCAGCATGAAAGTCTAGGAAGATGATTTTGACGTCTTCATCTTGTGAGAGCCGAGTTACTTCTTTCTCTACGACTGTGAAGGGGTTTTCGAGGGGGGGATTCATGAATGTTCTGCCTTGGGCGTTTAGCACAGCAATTTTTCCGAATTCTGTCTCAAGAACGACTGATCCGGCGCCTGGTGTGTCTGGTGGGTAGTTTATCGGGCGTAGGATCTTGGGTTCATTGGGTAGGTAGTCGAGTAGTTCGCGCTGGTCCCAGACATGATCTCCGGTGGTGATGACTTGGACACCAGCGGCAAATAGTTCTTTGGCTATTTTGGGTGTGATACCTCTGCCGCCAGCGGAATTTTCTCCATTAACGATGCTGAAATCGATGTTGTGTTTACGTTTGATATGGGCAAGTTGGTTAATGACTGCTTTTCTGCCGGGTTCACCGACAATATCTCCAAGAAAAAGAATGCGCATTTGATCTGAGTGTCGTATATAGTTTGTAGCAGAGTATTTGCTCCTATAGGAATTATGGGAGCGCTAGCTTGATCCGCTGCGGAGAGAGAAACATAGGAATACAGCAGAGACCAGAATATATGAGCGACAAGAAACAAAAATCATATGCCTTAGAAGTGACACTTGTGGTGTTAGTCATTGTTATTGCATTTGTGGTGCAAGGAGTAATCCAGTCAGCGAATCCTCCAGAGGTTCCTGAATTATCTGGTGGGGGAAAGACTGCGTTTGAAGATAGAGGTGTAGATGGCGGGGATGAAACGACTGAATCAAAGAAGCTGGATAGGGTTCCTGAGGAATATAATGCGTCTTTGACAGATCTGGCAGTGGCGCCGGACTGGAATCAGTTAGATGCGTATCAGTATACTATTACTAGAGAGGATTTTGAGCGTGAACTTGAGGATGTCTATACGATAAAAGGGAAGTGGAGAGATTGGATTACGACTACTGACGAGTCTGCGATGATTCGTAGATCGGCGGTAGATGGAGCAGAGCTTTTTGAATTGTTTTTTGCGACTGAGGTTAAGGAAGAGCGACCACCGAAATTCTGGAGAAACCGTGATGAGATTGTGGTTAATGATCCTTTGAGGCCTTTGATAGGTTTAAGGATTGTGATTGATCCTGGGCATATAGGCGGGGAATTTGCAGATGTTGAGGAGCGGGATTTTGTTTACAAGGATTCGCCTCCTGTAAGGGAAGGTAATTTGACTTTAAAAGTGGCTAAGATGCTAGCTGGGCAACTGGAGACCCTAGGTGCTGAGGTGACCTTGACTAGGGAGTATCTCAAACCAGTGAATATGAAGCGG
>JALZVD010000150.1 GCA_023300205.1 Akkermansiaceae bacterium
CCGCAGAGGACGACAAAATTGCTCCCACCATCCAAGCCAAAAGACTCGCCCAAGCACTCCAAAAGCTAAACGTCTCTACACAGCTAGAAATCTACCCCACAGGTGGTCACATGGGTTTCAACCTACCCAATCCAAAAAATACTAAATGGATAAAACAGTTCAACATTTGGTTCATCAAATCATTCCCAAACTAGACCGCTGATAAAAGCTACTACTCAGCATACTCCTCATAACTAGGAGCACCCACATCCTCCCGTATCTGATCATACCGCTTCCTCATATCATCCTGAACCACTCCATACTCAGGATTACCATACACACTCTTCATCTCATCCGGATCCTTCTCCAGATCAAACATCTGCCACTCATCAGTCATCGGAATATAGAACAACTTATAACGCTTCGTCCGCACCCCAAAATGCTGTGGCACCCTATGCTCACCCAGCTCATAATAAGAATAATAAACCGTATCCCTTAACACCTTAGAAGCATCCTTCAACACAGGAACAATCGATTTTCCCTGAACCTCAGCAGGAGCCAACACCCCAGCCATTTCTAAAAACGTAGGCGCATAATCAATATTCTGAATCAAAGCCCCAGGCCTACTCCCCGCCTTGATCACCCCAGGCCATTTAATAAGAAACGGCATCTTAAACGACTCCTCAAACATCCAGCGTTTATCAAACCACCCATGCTCACCCAAATAGAACCCCTGATCAGAAGAATAAATCACAACCGTGTTCTCGGCCAAGCCATGCTTCTCCAAATACTCAGTCACCCTCCCCACACAATCATCCACTGACTTCACCGTTGCCAAATAATTCTTCATATAACGTTGGTACTTCCACTGTACCATCTTCTTATGATCTACCTTCCCCGCCTTATAATCAGCTATAAATCTAGCATTTAGCGGCGCAAAATGCGCATCCCAAACCTTCTTCTGCTCACCATTCATCCGATTATACTCAGGCGTCCCGTAATCCCGAAAACTAGGCAACCCCACACCCCCCATCTCATCATTACGTAGCTTCAAATCATACGCCCAAGTCATATGCCTATCCACCTCCATCTCATTTTTCGGCAACGTCTCAGAACGGTCATTATACTTATCAAACAGATTTCCCGGCTCCGGAATAACAACATCATTGAAAGCCCCAAGATGCCGCAATGCAGGAGAAAATGTCCGGTGCGGCGCCTTATACTGACACATCAGCATGAACGGCTTCGTCTTATCCCTACCATCCAGCCACTTCAGAGCCTTATCCGTAGTCACATCCGTCACATACCCCTCATCCTGCTTCTTACTCCCATCCATCTGAACAAAAATCGGATTATAGTAACTCCCCTGCCCAGGCAAAATCTCCCAATAATCAAACCCCGTAGGCATCGTCTTCAAATGCCACTTACCAATCACTGCCGATTGATACCCACTCTTTCCCAACTCCTTAATAAACGTCCACTGACTCTGATCAAAACCACTACTATTATGGTTCCGCAAAAACCCATTAATATGACTATGCTTCCCCGTTAAAATATTCGCCCTAGATGGACCACAAATCGAATTCGCACAAAACGAATTCTCAAAAATTGCCCCCTCCCTCGCCAGCCTATCAATATTCGGAGTTGGCGCCACATCCTTCAGCCTACCACCATAAGCAGAAATCGCATTCAGTGCATGATCATCAGAAAACAAAAACACAATATTCGGCTTCAACATCGCCCCCTCTGACTCAGCAGACACAGCAGAGCCAATCTGCAACAACCCAGAACAAAGAACCAGCACCAGAGATTTAAAAGAAATATTCATCATAACAAAAAAAGCTAACCAAAACCTATTCAGAATCCCATAGCTCGTAGCACATTAGATATCACATCCCCATAATCAACCCAACAATAAATACATCTAGATTAGTAGTCGAAAATCCCTACCATACCCCCCATCACCCACACCCATGCCACCCTCAGAACACTCAGACCAGCTCACCCACACCGCCTTCCATGAAGCCGGCCACGCAGTCATCGCCATCATCACCGGCCGCAACGTCAACAAAGTCAGCATCATACCCGGAGCCAACAAACTTGGCGTCTGCAAAATGAGCAAAGGCCGTAAGAAAGCCAGCCCAGACGCCCTAGAAGCAGAGCTACTCATCCTCCTAGCAGGCCTAGCCGCAGAAGGCAGGAAAAGCGGAAAATACAACTTCCTAGGAGCCTCCCAAGACCTCCGCGACGCAGAAAAACTCGCCCTCATGCGCGCCGGCAACCCCAAACAAGCCTCCAAAATCCTCAAACGAGCACTAGACAAAGTCCACCACCACTTCGACCAACCCGCCAACTGGACCGCCACCAAATCCATCGCAAAAGCCCTCCTAAAAAGCGAATCCATCAGCGGCAGAGAAGCAGACCACCTCTACAAACTTGCCATCACAAACAATCCCAAACAATAACCCCGCTCATCATCACCCCTATCCGCTCAACAGAAAAAGTTGCTTAATCAACAAACACAGCTTATGATAACAATCATGAAACGAACACTCTCACTCATCGCCATACTTGGCCTCATCACCTCATCGCTCCATGCCCGCACATGGACCAATGCAGATGGAAGCAAAACCTTCGAAGGCAAATACCTCAGTAGCACCACAACCACCGTTAAAGTTCTTAAGAACGGTAAAAGCCTCACTGTTCAACTAGACCTCCTTTCTCAAGAAGACAAAAAATGGGTCGCTACTGAAGTCGAGCGTCTCGACGCAGAGAAAAATAAACCAAAAGAAGTTGATGCAGAAGAATCCCCAGTAGGAGCTCTACTCGCAAAAAAGGTCAAACGCTTCGAAAAGAAAAGCTACAAGAAAGCAGAGCTCACCAAGAATCCAGAATTCTACCTCATCTACTTCTCCGCAAGTTGGTGACCACCTTGCGTATCTTCCGCTCCACAGTTAGTGAAGCAATACAACAAAGATATCCTAGGTAACGACAAAGCAGAACTCATCCATGCCAGCCTAGACAGCAGCGAAGACTCAGCAGAAAAATGGGCAGCAAAAGCTCAGTTCCCATGGCTCACAGTCCTAGATAAAGACATCAAACGTGCGGGCCTAGAAAAGTTTAAACCAAGAGGCGTACCAGGATACATCCTCATCGATAAAGAAGGCAACAAAGTAGCCGAAGGCAAAACAGCCTGCTTCGCAAAAATCAAATAAACAAAATCAACATAGATCCTAAACAAATCAAATTCTTAAAACCTAGGGAACCCATCCCTAGGTTTTTTTATCCCCTCTACTCCATCGATAGAATCGACCAATGCAAACAAATCCTCAGCCTGAAAGCCAAGCGTTACACTCTCGCGGAGATTAAAGAAAGATTAGCAGTCTGAGCTGAACTATCCTCACTTAAATGAGATCTTGAAGAGATCAAGCCTTCAAAGCCTGAGCATTCATCCCTAGATCCCCACCCACAACCGAAGCCTCTGCTGAAGGCACAGCGGAAACACGGCCTCACTCATCCACTAACTCAGTCTCACACGAATGAAGCCTGCTATTCATTTTAAAATAGCCATACCCCCCAATGAGGCAGATAAGGGGTTAGAAAGATGATGATACGTTTCATGTCAGTTTAGAGACAAGTAATTGCTGATCTCTTCTTTAAGATGTCCATTACATTTATCTTAAATAAAATGTCCCGCATCAAGGCTGATCCCATTTATTTAAATATCAAAGGAGCTTAACAGATCGGGATCTTTCCATCACCTTCATTAAAATACGCAATGAACAACTTTCAATATTTTCATCAGCACAGCCTGACTCGCTAGCTGCTTAAACACTCTCCTCCCATTCGGATAAAATTTCTTTTCTACTGAGGTTTCGACTTGTCCATCTTTTCTAATAGAAATCCCAATCCACACCGTTCCAACAGGCTTCTCATCTGAACCACCAGATGGACCAGCAATACCAGTAACCGAAACTGTAATATCAGCACCAGATTCTTTCAGCGCACCCTCTGCCATTTCTCGAGCCACCTCTTCACTCACAGCTCCGTAAGTTTCGAGAGTCTTCTCAGAAACTCCTATCATCTCTACCTTTGCCTCGTTCGCATAGGTCACATAACCATGAGTCAAGACCGCTGAAGAACCAGATACATCCGTAATACGGCTAGAAATCCGTCCTCCCGTACAACTTTCTGCAAGAGATAATTTAAGACCTTTCTCTGTGAGCGCATGCACAACAGTCTCCTCTAAAGATCGTTCATCATCATTGATAAATTGTAGCGGATAAGTCTTCACAGCCAGATCCGCAGCAGCCTTCCTATCAGCTTCTGAACCGATAAGACGTAAATCCAACTCCCCAGGTCGCGCACAATACCCTACTTCTAATCCACCTACTTCATGCAGCGGAGCATCCAGTTTATCTTGAAATGAACTCTCACCCACTCCAGAAAATTTAATATTCGTCACCCCATGATCAGAAGGCAACTCAGTCAGCGCCTTCAGCCTTGGTGCAACCTCAGCGTGGTACATCGCATGCATCTCATGAGGAGGACCAGGTAGCAAAAAAATAGCACACGATGAGTCTCCTAAACGCGGAGGCACATAAACTCCAGGAGCCGTTCCATTTGGATTTGGTAACACATCCGCCCCCACAGGGTGCAGCGCTTGCTTCAGATTTGACGGCGTCATCTCCCTCCCTAAACGCGTGAAAAACGCTTCAATACACCGAACAGCATGCTCATCCTCTATTAAATCAACACCCAGCGCCTCAGCAGTAGCCTCACGGGTCACATCATCACTCGTCGGCCCTAAACCACCAGTCACAATCACAGCATCACTAACAGCAATACTCTGCTTCAACTCATCTCTGATAGGATCACCATCAGGAACAGTAATCAACCTTTGCACACGTAACCCCAACCCCAACAACTCCTGACCCAGCCACGCACCATGTGTATTCAGCGTGCTTCCTAGCAGGAGCTCTGAACCCGTATTAATAATCTCTATTCTCATGCGCTTCTCTTAACACACTTTATTGATTCTGTGCTCAACTTCTTTTGAAGTATTCACCTCTGCCTTCAGCAAACCCATTAGATTATAAACCCCGAAAAACGTACGATTCAGATACAGCGCATCAGCCTTACCTCTTGCAGAATTAATTGCCTGAAGCTCTTTATCATTTCGAGTCCGCTCACCGAATGCAGCAAGATCCTCAAAATATCCTTCATCACCAAAGTCATACATTCCAGCCAAATACGGCTTATTCAGCAAAGAAATAGATTCCTGAAAAATCTCTAACAACTTAGCAACCGAAGCCTCATCATCTTCTTCTAACAACAAACTCACATCATAAAGCGCCAACTTCAACTTCTCCCTATTTTGAAACACACCTGGCTCCATCAACCGAAAATACGCCTGATAAAAATCATCACTTACTTCCTTCACACAACCAAAATCTAACACCCACAACTCACCATCTTTCACCAAGAAATTCCCCGGATGTGGATCTGCGTGAAACACTCGCAACGTATGAATCTGGTGCGCATAGAAATCCCATAACGCCTGAGCAATCTTATTTTTCTCCTCCTGCGGTGCATCACTCTCAGCATACTGATCCAGCTGCAAGCCATCCACCCACTCCATTGTAAGAATCTTTTCACTAGAAAATTCTGGATAGTATTTTGGAAATTTAGTGATCGCCAGATCACCGGAACTCTCAGCCAGATCCACAGATCTACGCAACTCTAACTCATAGTCCGTTTCCTCAATCAACTTAGACTCCACCTCCTGAATATAAGGATCGATCGCCTTCGCCTCTAACTGGAACAACTTCATCGCTATAGGCTTCACGATCGCCAGATCACTATGCAAACTATCCGCAATCCCCGGATACTGCACCTTCACTGCATAAGTCTCCCCATCTTTCGTAGCCTTATGAACCTGCCCTATAGATGCACCAGCCGCCGCCTTATTACTAAATGTATCAAAAACATCCGTCGGTGACTTCCCCACCTCTCGCTGGAATGTCCGCACCACAAGCGGATAAGACAACGGAGGTGCAGAATACTGAGCCTTAGAAAATTCATCAGAATACTGCTCCGGAATCATATTCTTATCCATGCTAAGAATCTGCGCCAACTTCAACGGTCCACCCTTTAACTTACTAAACGTCTTATAAGTATCAGCTGCAGTCCTCTCATGGAACTTATCCTTCTCATCTCTGCCCGTAAGAGCCTTCGTTCCTTTGTAGCGGAGATAATTTACCCCCACTTTCATACCTGCACCAGCAAGTGATGCCGCTCTTCCTAGCTTATGCTTCGGGATGGATGTTTGCTCTTTCATTATCTATTCCGGTATGAATTTACTAATCATTTTGCTCAACCCTTTGAACCGATCATCCTTGCCCGCCATAAACCTTACAAAATCAAACCCAGACTCTAACACACCATCTGCCGCTGACTGAATTCCGAAGTGAGTACTCTTTTCAATAAACGCATCCGTATCCTGAAAATCCTTACTATCATCCTTAATATAAAAATGAATAATTGCCAGAAAATGCATATAGATAAATCGATCATAATACTCTAACAACTTCTTCCTATCCGCAAAGATCCCCTGTTC
>JALZVD010000151.1 GCA_023300205.1 Akkermansiaceae bacterium
ATCAAGTTGGAGCTTGAGATTAAGCTTGGGGAGCTTCAAAATAAGTGGCATTTCAGCTCGCTGGAGAAGATTTTTATTGAGAATAGAATCTACCGTGACATTGAAGAGTGTGAGACTTGGGAGGCTGTTATTGAGGCGATTGATAAGGGGCTGGAGCCTTTTAAGAAGGATTTGATCCGTGAGGTTACTGAGGAGGATATTGTGAGACTTACAGAAATTAAGATTAAGAGGATTTCTAAGTTTGATAGTTTCAAAGCGGATGAGGCGATTAGAGGTTTGGAGGAGGCTATTGAGGAGGTGGAGAAGAATTTACGCAATCTGACGCGTTTTACGATTAAGTATTTCGAGGACTTAAAGAAGAAATTTGGTAAGGGTAAGGAGCGCAAGAGTGAGATTGGCGAATTTGGTAAGGTGGACAGAACTCAGGTGGTGATGGCGAACGAGATGCTTTATCTGGATAGTAAGAATGGATTTGCTGGATGGGGGCTTAAGAAGGAGGAGGCTCTTGAAAAATGCTCACAGTTAGATGATGTGGTGGTATTTGGGAATGACGGTAAACTGAAGGTGATGAAGGTGGCTGAGAAATTATTTGTAGGTAAGCGTCCACTACATATTGCGATTTTACGTAAGGATGAGGAGAAGATTTACTCGATGATTTACCGTGATGGTAGAGATGGATCATTGTTCGCTAAGCGCTTTAAGATGGGTGGGACTACTCGTGATAAAGAGTATGAGTTAACAAAGGGGACAAAGGGATCTCGGATCATGTACTTTGCTGTGCATGATTCAGAGGAGGAGAGTTCTAACAACTTGCTTGTGGTGCATCTGAAGCCAGCATTGCGGTTACGTAACTTGGCTAGACCATTCCAGTTTGGAGAAATAGCGATTAAGGGTAGAGCTGCGAAAGGGAATACGGTTACTAAACATGGTGTGGACCGGGTGGTGAGAGCACCTAAAGATATGAGTGATGAGACGGATTTCTCGCTTGAGTGATTCTTGTCTTATCACCTTGATTAGAAGTGATCTAACAATGGGAATTATTCCTGAAGGTTAATCTTTGCTTGATATATCGAAAAAAATCTGCTATTGCCTTGCTAATTATACATTTTTTTAGCATCGTATATGGATGCACCCTGACGTAGCTAAATTAGTAGAAGCTGGCCGGATTTCACAAGAAGTCGGAGAGAGATTATCCCAACTAGCCCCTGGAAAGTTTTGCCTTCACAAGAATTGGGGAGCGGGGAAGGTTAAGTCATGGGATTTTCAGGGAGGTAAGATTATGATCGATTTTGAGCAAAATGAGGGTCAGGAGATGGGGCTGAAGTTTGCGATCCAGAAGACGGAGGTTCTTGATGAGAGCCACTTCCGTGCACAGAAGCTAGAGTCAATGGGGGAGCTTAGAGGTTTGGTTAAAGAGGATCCTGTAGGGTTAGTAGTTAAAATTTTAAAGAGTTTAGGAGGGTCACTTAAGTTGGATCAGCTTGAGCGTGAGTTGATAGGTTCAGTGATCCCAGAGGCGGATTATAAGAAGTGGTGGGAGGGTGCAAAGAAGGCTTTGAGAGAAAGCCGTGCTGCTGTAGTACCAACGAAGCGAACTGAGCCACTTGTGCTGCGTGATGAGAACCTTACTCCTGGGGAGTCATTGGTTTCTGATTTTTTTGAAGCAAAAGACTTGAAGGCTAAGGCTCGTGCACTTGAGGCGATTATTAAAGATTTCTCACATGTGAAAGATGATTCAGATTCACAGTCTAAGATTGCTTCCGATATTGATACTACTGTGCGTAAGGGGCTGAAGTTTCATCTTGGACAGGCGCTCGATTTGTTAGTAGGTAGAGATGATTTGATGGAGGTGTCAGACAACCTCGTGTTAGAAGACTCTGCGTTACGACTTAGTGATTTGATTCAGACTGAGAGTGACAAGATTGGTGATGAGCTAGGGTCATTACCGGCGGCACGTCAGCGTAAAGTTTTTGAGGCGTATCCTGCTGCATTTGGTGATAGCTGGGTAAAAGAGATTCTAGGGATTTTTGATAACGTGGGGCCTAGGGGTCTAGCAGAGATCGCTAAGCTACTTGTTGAGCAAGAGAAGAGTGATTATTTATACACCTTTTTAAGATCACATGTGACGGGGAGAACGCTAGGTGCTGACTCACTGTTATGGATCTGTCGTGAGCGTAAGAAGCTTGCGGAGCCTATTTTTGATCACGAAGTAGGGAATGCTATCCTTAGTTTATTAGAACGAGATTCGATGGATGATGGACCTCGAAAGAGCGCTCGTCTCCAGAGTTATTTCATGGAGGACAAGGAGCTTATTCCTGATCTTCTTGCTAAGGCTGCACCTAATGAGGCGAAGAATTTTGGGCGTAAATTACATCAAGGGCAGATTTTCCCTGATTTAGATAGAAAGTCTCTGATGGCTAGAGTGATCAAGGCAGCACCCGTTACGCAAGATTTGGTAACTGGTGAGGCTGAGCAAACTACTAATGATTTGGTTTCATCATGGGATAGTATTGACCGCCGTAAGGCTGAGTATAAAGATATTGTGGATAATCAGATACCTCAGAACCGTGAGGACATCAAGGTGGCTAAGTCTTATGGTGACCTTCGAGAGAATGCGGAATACCATATGTCTAAGGATAATCAGAAGGTGCTTATGCGTAGGAAGGCTGATCATGAGAAGGCTCTTGGTAATGTTCAGGGGACTGACTTTGCTGATGTGGTGCCTGATGCAGTGAAGATAGGGACGATTGTTACTCTTGATGCAGGTGGAGAAGAGAAGGTGATGACTATCCTAGGAGCTTGGGATTCAGATCCTGACAACGGAGTCATTTCCTATCTGTCAGAAATGGCACAGTCTCTGCTCGGTTCTGTTGAAGGTGATACTGTAGAAGTGGTTAAGAACCCAATGACGGTGAAAGCAATCAAGGCGTATAACGCATAATTTTAACACATACATAGAATAACATGTCAGACACAACAATAGTAGATATTAAAGGCCGTGAAATCATTGATTCACGCGGTAATCCGACCGTAGAGGTAGACGTAATCTTAGCAAATGGACATTTTGGTCGTGCAGCTGTTCCGAGTGGAGCATCTACTGGTGAGCATGAGGCGTGTGAGCTACGTGACGAAGACAAGTCTCGTTATTTAGGTAAGGGTGTTCTAACTGCTGTTGCTAATGTGAATGATAAGATCAAGCCAGCTTTGCTTGGTGTTTGTTCTTCTCAGCAAGCGCGTCTTGATAAGATCATGATCGATCTTGATGGGACTAAGAATAAGAAATCTCTTGGAGCGAATGCGATTCTTGGTGTTTCTTTAGCAGCCGCTCGTGCGGCGGCATCCTCTGCTGGACTACCTCTTTACAGATATCTAGGCGGACCAAATGCTAAGGTTCTTCCTGTGCCAATGATGAATATCATTAACGGTGGCTCACATTCTGATGCACCTATAGCGTTCCAGGAATTCATGATTCGTCCTATCGGGGCTCCTACATTCAGTGAGGCAGTTCGTATGGGTGCAGAGATTTTCCATAGCCTTAAGAAGGTGCTTCATGACCGAGGTCTTAGCACTGCTGTAGGTGATGAAGGTGGGTTTGCTCCTAAATTTGACGGAACAATTGATGCGCTTGATACAGTGTCACTTGCTGTTGAGAAGGCTGGTTATAAGGTGGGAACAGATATTACGTTCGCTCTTGATTGTGCTGCTTCTGAGTTTTACGAAGATGGAGTTTACAACTATGCTAAATTTGAAGGAGAGAGTGGTCAAAAGCTTAGCTCTGATGAGCAGGCGGCATTCCTTGCTGAGTTAAGTACTAGGTATCCTATCGATTCTATCGAAGATGGATGTGATGAGAATGACTGGGATGGCTGGAAGGCTCTCACAGATGCAATTGGTGATAAGGTTCAGCTTGTTGGTGACGATCTTTTCGTTACTAACGTTGAGTTCCTGCAAAAGGGAATCGATCTTGGTGTTGCCAATTCTATTCTTATTAAGGTGAATCAGATCGGAACACTGACTGAGACTCTCGATGCGATTGAGCTGGGTAAGACGCATCAATATAACTCTGTGATTTCTCATCGTTCAGGCGAGACAGAGGATAGCACGATTGCGCATATCGCGGTTGCTACTAATGCTGGGCAGATCAAGACTGGCTCAATGAGTCGCTCAGATCGTATTGCTAAGTATAATCAGTTGCTCCGTATCGAGGAAGCTCTTGGTGAAGATGCAATTTATGCTGGTAATCTTTAATGTTTAATGTATCTTAGGTTCTAACATCCTATAACTACTGGATTATGAGCCGAAAAGAAACAGACAAACTACGTAAGCTATACGTTCGCCATCAACGTCTGCGCAATAGAAATGCGCAGATGAATACGGTGAATCGTCTAGCTTTTTGTTTGCTGGTCATTGCGTTATGCGCTATTTTGCCGGTTACTGCTCTGCCTAGTTTGTCGCAATCTGATGAGCTAGAGGAGTCATATAATACGGTTTGGCAAGAGAAGCTTCGCATTGCTGCGGAAGCGAAAGATAGTGCTGATAGAGAGCACCGTGCGATCCAGCAGGATCCAAGGTATTTGGAGATCAAGGCTAGAGAGCGCTTGAAGTGGAGTAAGCCAGGGGAGAGGATTTTGGTTTTTCCTGAGTATGTTTCTGGGGTAAAGTAGTTTTTTAGCTTTAAGGGAGCTTCTGAAAACTCCGGATATTGCTTTTTTTGTTGTTAGACTTGAAACTGTGTATGCGATTACTTGTTCATTTAAGATGAGACCTGATGGGCAGAGAATTCGCTAGTTTCCAGAAGTCCATTTTTAAGGATTCAGAGTAGACAATTTTTATAGCCTATGACTAAGAGATGGTGATAGGCTATTTTTTTGTGGTTGAATTAAGATAGTTGTTGAGATTTAGGATTTCGATCTGTTTCTGGATCTAACAGAGAATACGATAGGGATGGCAGGGGCGTAGAATTTCTCGCGGATTCTGTTAGAGAGGTATTGCTCGTAGTTTTCTTGCATGAGGCGCTTGTCGTTTACGAAGAGGATGTAGGATGGGACAGGGATGGCTGTGTAGCGGTCGTTAACTACAGCTGTTGCGTAGAGGAGCTTGATGCGCTTGCGGAATTTTTTGTGCATACTTGGAGGCTTGAGCTCGAATGCGTCTTGGAGGAGTCTGTTGAGGGCTCCTGTTGTGATGGTTTCTTTTGATGCTTCACGGATTTTGGTGAGCTGGCCGAAGACTTGGCTTATGTGCTGGCCTTCTCTGGCAGATACTGCGGCGAATGGCGCGTAGGAGAGGAAGAAGAGGTCTGTGCGGATCATCTTCTCTGCTTTTTCTAGTCTTTCTGTTCGCTGCATTCCAGGGTGGAAGAGGTCCCATTTGTTGAGGATGATGAGGCAGGGTTTGTGCTCTTTCTGGATGACTTGAGCGATCTTGCGGTCCATAGCCGAGACGCCGGCTTCTAGGTCGACGACGAGGAGGCAGATGTCTGAGCGACGGATGGATCTTTCTGCGCGCATGGCTGAGAAGACTTCTACTGAAGTGTCCATCTTTGAGCGTTGTCTGAGGCCTGCGGTGTCGATTAGGGTGTGGAGTTCATCACCATATTCGTAGGGGACGTCTACGGCATCACGCGTGGTGCCGGCGATTTCTGAAACGATGGTACGCTCATCTTTGAGGATTGCGTTGATGAGTGATGATTTGCCAGCATTTGGCTTACCAACGATGGCGATTTTGAGTCCGGATTTGGCGACGTGTTCTTCTGCATCTGCCATTTTTTCTGCGCGCTCGGCAGCGATGGGCTGGATGATGTCTTCTATCTGTTCGATGAGGTCTTGGAATCCGCGTCCGTGTTCTGCGGATACTGGGAGTCCTGCACCAAATCCCATGCGAGAGAAGTCACCGAGCTGAGCTTCTAGTTCTACGTGGTCTGCTTTGTTTAGGAGTAGGATGATAGGGTGCTTGGCTTTACGGAGTTTGTGTGCGAGTTCTGTTTCGATATGGTTAAGGCCTTCACGGCAGTCAACGACGAAGAGGATGAGGTCAGCGGTGTCCATGGCGATGTCTGCCTCGACGGTGACTTGGTCTAGGAATCCGTCATCTAGTTTGGCTCCGATACCACCGGTGTCGATGATGGTACATGGTGTTTCTGTCATTGCGCAGGGTGCTGCAATACGGTCCCGGGTGACTCCAGGCTGATCGTGAACAATCGCGATTTTACGGTTGGCGAGGCGGTTGAAGATGGCGGACTTACCTACATTTGGGCGTCCTACGATGGCGATATTGATCATGATGTTGAGTAAAGTAGATTAAAGATGAAGTTTTATTCAGGCTGGAGTTGTCGCAGTGCTTCGCGGACGTAGAACCATGATGACCAGAGGGTGAATACGGAGGCTACCACGGTGGGGACCAGTGGGCTGAATGGGACTACCTTTAACATGACCCAGCCTAATGTAAACAACTGTATGGTGGTGGTGGCTTTTCCGCTCCAGTTGGTATTTACTTGGAGTTTTTTACCCAGGAGGAGGATGAATACGCAGCCGGTGGCGATGGATACATCACGTGCGACTACCATGACTACATACCACTCTGGGATAAGCCAGCCGTGTGAGCTCCAGGAGACTTGGCTGAGGACGATGAGGCCTACGAGCATGAGAACCTTGTCACAGAGAGGGTCTAGAAATGCACCGAGTTTGGTTTTACCGTATTTTCTGGCTAGGTAGCCATCTAGCCCGTCACCTGCTGCGGCTAAGATAAATGCACTGAGGGAAAGCCAACGCAGTAGTTCATGAGGCTCTCCCGCTTTTATCGTTGTCGCATAATGTATTGCTAATACCGCGAACACGGGTATTAGAATAAATCGTATGATGGTGACTACATTGGCGGGGCTCATTTGCGCCTGAGTATGTATTTAAGATGGTCAATGTGCAAGATTTGATGAGTAGTTATTGAGCTGATATTTTAGACCATTGGCTATTTGCGTTTTTAATTTGTTCTGCATCATCGACTTCGTTCCATTTCTTGAGAGTATTTGGCCCTAAAAGATTATCATAGAAGAGGTAAAGTTTGTTATCTAGAATTTTAAATCTCTTAGGGTTTATAGGGATTTTGCCTCCTCCTTTAGCGAATGCGTAGGCACACCAACCTCCGTATTGTGGTTTGTAGTAATGAGGATTAGATTTGAATAGTTCTAGATTTTTTTGGCTACTAAATAGATATTTAGCAGACTGATAAGTGAGGCTGAACTGTGGGTTTCCTTTAACTGCAATTTTATTGTGAAAATAAGCTACAGGGTCGTATCCTTTGATCGCTAATCCATCTTTTAAGTTATCATGATTTGAAGATTCTTGGGCTTGAACGGTTATGATGGTAAGGGTTGAAACGAGAATGACTAATAATTTGGTTATGTATTTCATGATGTTTTATTGGTTGTATCAAATAAGATCATTGAGGTAAGAGATTATTCCGAGATTTAATGATGCACGGGGAGGTAGAAATTTCAGGAATTGAATGATTAAGCTTGAGAATGTAGGATAGGGGGCTAGGTTGAGGGCATCAATAAAACGACTATGATTTCTACAAATTCAGAACCAGTTATCGGGCCAGAAATTCCATCGAGTGCGGATCTTACGGATTTTGTGTATGACTCTAAGGTAGAGGGTAACATCATTTTCACGCGTGTGGATGCGGCGATCAACTGGATGCGAAAGAATTCATTGTGGCCGATGCCTATGGGGCTGGCTTGTTGTGCTATTGAGCTGATGGCAACGGCTTCAGCGCGTTTTGATATTTCAAGATTTGGCGCTGAGGTGATGCGTTTTTCTCCACGACAGGCTGATGTGATGATTGTTTCTGGTACGGTGACTTACAAGATGGCGCTTGCGGTGAAGCGAGTGTGGGATCAGATGCCTGAGCCAAAGTGGTGTATAGCGATGGGAGCCTGTGCTTCATCAGGTGGTATGTACCGTAGTTATGCAACGTTGCAGGGGATTGATAGGTTGATCCCGGTTGATGTCTATATTTCTGGTTGTCCTCCGCGTCCTGAAGCATTGATCGAGGGCTTGCTGAGACTTCAGCGTAAGATTGATACTGAGCATTCAACTAAGGGACTGAAGGCGGATCCTGAGGATGAAGTGGTGAAGGGATTAGGAATTGGAGTTTAATTTTAAGAAGAGATGAGTGATTTAGTAAAAAAGATTCAGGAGCATTATGGTGACTATGTGATTAGCACTAAGGAATTCCGTGGTGAGCATACGGTTGTGATTCAGAAGCAGGCGTTGAAGGCTGTGATGCAGTATTGCCGTGATCATCTGGAATTGGTGATGTTGTTAGATATCTGTAGTGTTGATCATGAGTCTGTTGATCCTCGATTTGAGATGGTGTATGAGCTGTCTACTCTGGATGATTCAAAGCATTTGAGAATAAAGCTTCCTGTATCCGAGGACGATGATGTTGATACGGTGTCCCATATCTGGGCGACTGCTGACTGGCATGAGCGCGAGGTTTATGATATGATGGGGATTCGTTTTACCGATCATCCAAATTTGAAGCGTATCTTAATGTGGGAAGGTTATCCTTATCATCCGTTGAGAAAGGAATTTCCTCTTGCTGGTAAGCCTACTGAGATGCCTGATGTGGCCTTTACAGGAGTGGCGCCTATGGAGGGTGGGCCATTTGTTACGAGTTCTGGAGCCAGTGATACTGTTTCTGCTGAGCCGCGAGCTAAGGGGGAGAGTTAAGATAGGGATTAGGAGGGAATGTTATTCCTCAGTTTTAGGAGCGGCTAGCATGTATTTGATGTAGCTTTTAGCTGATTCTACGTCCATTTCTAGTTGAGGTCTCTGACGTGTGACTTGAGCTATGTCTAGGATAGATGGGTTGTAGATATGAGATCTGTTTGCCATGTATTGCTGAACGACTTGGGTTGGATTGAGTCTATCGTGCTGAGTTAGGGATGGATAGCCACTGAGGAATGGTGATACGCCGTCTGATTCGCGTATTTCTAAGTGAAGGTGTGCTAGATAGCCAACATCAGCCTGACCCACTGTTCCAATGGTGTAGCCTCTGGGTATTTGCTCCATATAGGCGACATGGGTACTTAGTAGATGGGCATACATGGAGTGGAGGATCTTTCCATCTGGTGTTCTATGAGCGAGGACGATGCAGTTTCCCCATCCTGGGCTGGGATTACCAACGTAAACGACGAGTCCGTTAGCGATGGCAAAAACGTGGTCACCGAGGTCTGAGTTTTGTCCACCGATGCCGTTGATATCATCACCGCTGTGGCTACCACCGCGTTTTTTATTTGGTGAGTTAAAGGTCTGAGCATTGTAGGTGAATGCCCAGGTTTCTGTGCCCATGGCGGCCTCAAATTGTTCAGTACGAGGGATGGCTGCGCGTTCCCATGGTGAGTGAAAATGAAATCTGGGATCAAATTTCATATAGACTTTAGATGTGGGTTTTATTGACCCTTTAATGCTGACTGGATAGCCGAATGGCGCATCTGCTTGTTGCCAATTTTTGAGGTCTTGGACGCTAGGCTCTGAGGGAGAGTCTAGGGTGAATAGTTTGAATCCTATGAGTAGAAAGAGGCCAACAGCGAGTGCAGGGACTACCCTTGAAAAAATGAAGGGGATAGGGGATGTTTTATTTTTCTCTGGTGGTTCAGAGTGGGTCATAGCTACAGGTTATGAAACAACGCCCATGAGGTTTAGCACATTATATACGTAGAGTCCTGCTGTTGCTACGAGAGCAATGATAAAGAGTTTGATTAGTAATTCGATTGTTCTGCGTGCCATCATGATAGTTTTAAAAGGTAGTTAATTTCTGAGCAGGTTTTAGTGTTGAAAAGGGAGAAGGTAAAGACAAAAAAGCCATGTTGCAGAACAACATGGCTAATTAATGGTAGAAGAATGTGTCTTCTAAAAAACTGATTAGTTCGCGATATTAGCGCCGTGTTTCTTGATGATGGCGTTGTACATCTTGCGGCACTGAGGTGCATGTAGGCGACCTTTGAGAAGCTTAGCACTGCGAGCCCATGATCCCATCTGAGTGATCTGGATAGTAACTTTACGAGTTCCCCAGCGATTCATCTGGCTAATAGTAGGGAAGAACATGTCGATTGTGTTTGTTCCAACGAGTGCTGAACCGTAATCGTCAATTATATAAGTGATTCCTGGGTTGCTTGAGATTTTGAACTTAGTTCCAAGTGGTAGGCGTGACCAATCAGCAGCAACACTACGTGTGCTTCCATACTTGAGTATGGTCATTGCTGCGCTCTTACGGCCAGGAGCTCCTGGTTCTTTCTCCATGTGTGAGTATGCAGTTGCTCTTACGTAACGAGTTCTAGATGAGTCTGAGTAGGTAGGCATCCCGTGTTTATCTGTGCCGATTTTTCTAGCGTAGCTTGATGTTGTTTTTTTAGCGGTAGTTTTCTTAGGTGCCGCTTTTCTAGTAGGAGTGGTAGCTACTGTTCTGACGTCGTTGGCCTTTTTCTTCACTTCTGTTACAGGAGATGAGCCTGTTGATGATGCACAGCTTGTGATTGCTATTAATCCGATGAGAATTAATCCAGTTTTTGTGAAGTATTTTTTCATGTTTAATTTGTTTATTTTTGTATATTGCTGAATTTCAGCTCTTTACGTTTTGTTTGATGGGCTAGCCCAGCACCTTCTAAGTGGCTGGTCGCAAAACCGCAACCCTTTTATGGGGTAGTTAAGCAGGAATGATGAGTTGTTTAGGTTTGTTGTGTTTTGTAAGTATTTTATTAATAATGTGTTATTTGATTTTTTGAATAAGATGAAAGATGATTTTTTTTTATAGGATGAATGTAAAAAGCTTAATTTATGGTTCATTAGAATGGCTGTTTTTGTTATTGGCCACTCTATTTGAGATAGTTTTGGAGGGGTGTTTCTGTTAGGTTTCTAATAAGTCTTCGAGTTCTTTTGGAATGAGGCTGGCGTCTGTTGCTTCTTGTGCTGCGATTCTCATTTGGAACTTGAGTGTGTCCATGGGGACTGGTGGGCGGTAGTCTTTAAGACATTCCATGAGTGAATCTAGGGCGCTTAGCTGGGTTGTTTTATGAATACGGAAGGTCTGAACTGAGATGGCCTCTGCTGCTCCTGGAGTGAGGAATGGAGGGATGAGTTTTGTGAGGTCTTCTAGAGATGCTTTTGGGATATCTAGTTTTCTGCGTTTACAGAGTGCTCGAATGAGGCTGAAGCCTTCTTTTGGATTGAGTGAAGGGAAGAGTGGGATTTTCACATCGACACGGCCTGGGCGTTTGAGGTCAACTTCGATGAGGTCAGGACGGCTAGAGGCTAGGACCCAGAGGATTTTACCTCTGTTGCGGGTGTTTGACATTTCTTTCGCCATCATGGAGTAGACGCGGCTGGAAACTCCGGAGTCACCTGATCCAGCTTGGCGTTTTCCTAGTGCTTGGTCTGCTTCATCAACGAAGACAATGCATCTACCGAGAGCGTGGAGGAGTGAGAAGATTTTTTCTAGGTTGGCTTCTGTGGAGCCTACCCATTTATCACGGAAGTTACGCATGGTGACAACTGGGACATTGGCTTCACCGGCGAGACATTCTGCGAGGTAGGTTTTACCAGTGCCTACGGGACCGCAGAAGAGGTAGCCCATGGGGAGGGCTTGGAGTTCATCTTTCTGCCAGAGGATGATGTCTTCACGGAGCCATTTCTTGACACCTTCGAGTCCGATACAGTCGTTTAGATTTCTGTCTGGTTCGACGAAATCAATGAGTCCGTCACAGTCACGTTCTACGAGTTGCTTTTTGAGTCCTGCGAGTTTTTTGTCATTGAGGACTTCGCCGTCGTGTTCGAGTCTTTTTAGGAGTGCTTCTAGTGAGCTTAGGGTGGCGCCGGTGAGTCTTCTTGAGATGGTGCTGGGCTCGTCTTTATAGTTCTGCATGGCGTTAGGACATGCTTTGGCAAGTTCTATGAGTGACTGGGTGATGGCGAGTTCATCTGGGAGTGTGATCTCAATGTGGCTGACGCGCGGGGATTCTGAGACGAGTGGGTGGATACCGTTGAGATTTTCTGAGATGAGGAAGGTTGCTTGGTTGAATTCTTGGAGTCTGTCATCATCTGCCCAGCCTTTAATGAGTGCGGCTAGTGAGTTTAGCTCGTAGTTGTGGAGGTTTGGCATGGATGGGCAGGCTAGGTGAGCTTGCTTCATGATGAATGCGACTTTGGGTGCTTTCTGGCCAATGACTTGGAGATTTCTACAGTAGAGTAGGTATTTGGAGATGAAGCGGCAGGCATCGAGTGGTTTGTGGGGGAGCTGGGGTGAGTCTGCGTAGGTTTTCCACTGGGAGAAGATGTCGCTACCTCTGTCTACGCGGAGACCGAATCCCATGTCGAAGGTGATGATTACATCGAATCTTGGGAGTAGGGTTTTCTGGATGAAGTCAGTGAGGTTTCCTAGTTCTGGAGTTTGGTTGAGAGGAGAGACGAGGAGTCTGTCGTTTACATTTCCGTGGAGGAGAAAGCATCCTGCAGATTCGCTTTCGTATGATGCGATGACTTCTGCTGCCCAAGTTGGTAAATTCTTCATGATGGTATGATTAGCATCTGGTACTTGAAGAGGGTAGTATAAAGAAGGGTAAATTTCTAACGGGTGATGAGGTGGAAGATGAGGGCGAGAGAGGCCCAGGCTAGAATTGTGATGAAACTGGCGATGATTGTTCGCTGAGTTAGTGGTAGGAGGTTGATTTTATGGTAGGTTCCTGTGATGAGAGATGTCTGGTTTGCTTGGTGGAGGATTTCTGTGCTGGTGAGATACTGGAATGCGCTGTTGGCTGTGTAGGAGCAGAAGAAGAGGGCGATGATGGCGAATATTCCGGTGCGAGCCATCCATGGGTAATGGGCTCCAAATGAGGAGAAAATGACAAGAGCGATGAAGACGAGAGCTACGAGTGTGCGCTCATTTTTATGGATTTGGGTGGGGTGAGTGAGGGCTAGTGCTGGGGCTGTTAGAGAACGGATCCAGAGGTTTTGTTTACGTCTGATGAGGATGGTGGTGTCCTGAACTTGTGGGTCGGTAGGGAGGTGCTTTATGGCTATTTGGATATGTTTCTCGGCTAGGTCGTTTTTTGTTGTGAATCTATTGTATAGGTAGGCTAGCTGGGCGTGGGCGAT
>JALZVD010000152.1 GCA_023300205.1 Akkermansiaceae bacterium
GTGTCACAGTAACCAGCTAAATGCTCATCAATAGAGTTATCTAGCACCTCAAACACACAATGATGAAGACCTCTCACATCAGGATCTCCGATGTACATTCCAGGTCGTTTGCGAACGGCCTCTAGACCTTCAAGTTTATCAATTTGCGAAGCACCATACTCCTGCTCCCCCGAGACTGTAGTTTCAGCTACATCTGGTTCGTTTTCTGGTTCAATTGGATTATCTGACATGTATCCATACAGGCTATAGTTTCACTCCCTTATGACCAGAAAAAACCCATTAAAATGAACACTTTTTTAGCACTCAAGTTTCTAAAAAAACAACAATCTTTTTAGAAATGAAAAGTAATGCGCAATACACTAACTATAAACACAATACAACTACATACCCATAATCTTCATTTGCCATTTCATCATCACTGCAGATGGCTCCACCTCTTCAGCAGATAAAGCTTCGATTAGCGCCCTAGAAATGATCAAACTTGAGTCAATCTCTAGCTCATTAGCTGCCAGATCTCGCAGTTTGATCATCGCATCTACACGAGCATCAAACGCCGCATTTTTAACACGCCTACCCTTACTTTTAGGACGTCGTGGCAGCACATCATCAGACAAGCTCTTTGCTTCCTCCACTGCTACAAAAAATAACTTCCTTCTATTGGTTCGGTAATGCTTCGGAAGCTCAACAGATTTCCCCGCCACTAAATCCATCACCCAACTAATAAGCTGCTTATTACCACACACCATGAACGTAGGCCTATCCCACTCCCTGGCTTGCTCATCTCGCCAATACCAGAGCGATCTGAGGTATGCTAATGCACGCGGCGTCATCTTTCCTGATCCAGAGACCCTCCATGGATCCTCTTTCTCAATAGGGCGTTCTAATACTTTTTCCCGCGCCCATTCACAACTCTCCACAAACCATTCATAACGCCCCTTCTCATGCAGACCTTCTAAGATCTGATCCACGATCGGCTTTAGAAATAAAACATCATTGATCGCATACTCTCTCATCTTCTCAGTCAACGGACGCTTAGACCAGTCTGCCTTCTGCGAACTCTTAGAAATTTCAACACCTTGATAATGCTCAACTAGATTACCATAACCAAATTTCTTAACTCCTAACAACCGCGCTCCAATCTGCGTATCCCAAATCACCGGAGGAACAACACCCAGATCCTTACGCATCATCACAATATCGTAATCAGCACCATGCATCCACAACTTCCCATCCTTAAGAAAGTCCTTCAAAGGCTGCATATCTTCCACCGCCAGAGGATCAATCAACTGATGATTAGTCCCATCTGTAAACTGTACCAATGAAATCTTCTCATGATAGTGATAGAGACTATCACCTTCCAAATCCATAGCGCGGAAATCCCCCTCTAAAGAACTTAAATATTCACCCAGTTTTTCTGTTGTTTCGATCATGGCTTAAATCCCCTTTAAAAGAAGTTCCGTGTTATTCTGTGTCTGGCTTAATGCCTTCATTAGCGTCTGCACCGCATCACCTACAGGTAATGCAGCGATCACACGCCGGATCTCTAACACCTTCTGCATCTCATCAGGATGATAGAGGCGATCATCATTTCGTGTACCACTCTGAGGGATATGAATAGCTGGGTAAATTCTACGTTCAGCAAGCTCCTGATCGAGCCTGATTTCCATATTTCCAGTTCCTTTGAATTCCTCAAAAATCACCTCATCCATCCGGCTCTCAGTTTCCACCAGCGCCGTTGCCAAAATCGTAAGACTTCCTCCTCCCTCCACATTTCTAGCCGCTCCAAAGAACTTACGACTCTTCTGAAGAGCCTGAGGATTCATACCTCCAGAGCCAATAGCCCCACCTTTCTGAGAGTTATTATGCCCTCGCGCAAGACGAGTAAGTGAATCTAACAAAAGAACCACATCTTTCCCCAGCTCAACAAGCCTTTTAGCTCTCTCTAGAACCAAATCAGAAACCTGAGCATGCCTACGTGATGGCTCATCAAATGTAGAACTAAATATTTCAGCATCTACCGTCTCCTCAAAATCAGTCACCTCCTCAGGCCGTTCATCGAGCAGAAGAACAATCAACTCTACCTCCTTATGATTCGCCTTAATCGACTGCGCTATATTCTTCAACAGAACAGTCTTACCTCCTCTTGGTGGCGCCACGATCAAACCTCTCTGCCCCTTCCCTAACGGAGCTACTAAATCCACTAACCGAACACCTAGCCCGCCTACTGCACCATTCTCCAGAATAATTCTCTCATTCGGGATCAAAGCCGTTAGCTTATCAAAATGCTCCGGCTTCTCGTAATCAGATATTGCTAGATGCTCTACTCCCTGCACCTCCATAGCAGAGAGATATTTATCTCTACCTCGTGGAGCCCTCATCTTCACAGCCACCTTCTGCCCAACACTCAAACCATGTTTCTTAATCAAATCACCACCAATGTATAAATCATCTGGTGATGTCTTGAAGGACCGCTTAGGACAGCGTAGCATCGCATAATTATCTTTAGCCTGCTCCATGAAACCATAGCCCGTTA
>JALZVD010000153.1 GCA_023300205.1 Akkermansiaceae bacterium
GGTGTGGAGGAGTTGTTTTTAGGAGGGAGCCAGACGACACCTGATGGGATGTTTCGTTTTAAAGATGATCAGCTAGTTGCTATCGAGGGAGCTCTGGGAGTTAGCAATGGAGATAAAGCTAGTTTAGGAAGCATCTCAGTGGATGTGGATAGTGATGGATTAGAAGATTTATTGGTGACACGTGAGGACGGGATTTGGCTGCACCGCAACGAAGGAGGTAAATTCTCCTCACAGAAGCTTGATGCAAAGATGCCTGATGATACGGTAGGACTTACGGTTGCTGTGGCTGATCTCAATAGGGATGGAGCTTTTGATATGTATGTTTCTGGTTATATTAAATATGATTTAGTGGAAGGGCAAAATATATTCCGAGAGGGTTATGGTGGTTCGAGTAGATTGTTCATGAATAATGGAGATAATACCTTTACTGATAAGACGGTAGAGGCGGGGCTGGAAATTAAGCATAATACGTTCCAGGCGATCTTTCTCGATCTCGACTGTGATGGCTTGGAAGATTTAGTGGTGGCTCAGGATACTGGGCACGTTGTCACTTGGAAGAATCTAGGAGGAGTGAAGTTTGAGCGTGTAGATAATCCTAATACGAACGAATATAGTTATCCTATGGGTATTGGTGTGACTGACCTAGGAAATAATGGTTTGCCTGATTTATTTTTCTCAAATGTGGGATCATCAATCCCTAATTTTGCGCTTAGAGGTGACCTTAAAGATGAGCAAGTAGGTAATTGGAAGTGGATCTTGTTTGAGAATAAAGGAGCCTTTAATTTTGAGGATGTTGCGGCTGATCGGCAGGTTGCCGATTATGAATTTTCTTGGGGCTGTGTCTTTGAGGATTTGAACTTGGATGGTCAAGAGGACTTGTTGGTTTCTGAGAATTACATAGGGATGCCGGTGTATAAGGTGAAGTTTTTGCGTTTGAATGGGCGTTTATTGTTACAGAAGCCTGATGGTAAATTTGTTGCAGCTGGAGAAGCTGCGGGAGTGCAGGTGCGTGAATATTCGATTTCGCCACTTACTGCAGATTTTAACAACGACGGCCGTCCGGATATCGTGCATGCAAATCTTAATGCGAATTCTAAATTGTTTCTCAGTGAGGCTGGGACTGAGAAGTATCTTAAGGTAAAGCTTCCTCCGACTATTCAATCTATCGGGGCTACGGTTACTGCTGAGCTCTCTGATGGTAGAAAGTTGAGTCGTCCGTATGTTTCTGGTGAAGGTCTTTGCTCAGATAGTTCCCGTATCATTATTTTTGGATTGAAGGATGCGACTGTGACGAAAGTATCAGTTAGCTACATCGATGGTAAGAGTGATGAGAAGGAAGGGAACTTCTCTAATGAGTTACTCAAGTTTTAAGCTAAAGTTACTACGCATGACTAATATGGCTCTTAAGGGAACATCTGAAAACTCCGGATATTACTGTTTTTGTAGTTAGATTTTTAATTTGTATTTGATTCTTGCTGGCTTGAAATGAGACCCGATGGGCAGAAAAATAAATTTACGTATAGCAAGGTGTATATTTGTTTTATTTTTCTGCAACAACATCGCTAATTTCCAGAAGTCCCCTTAAGGGGCTTTGATAATGGGGGTGCGCTAATATTTGGTATCTTCACTGGGGTAGTTCTCAGGGCTTGCGTGTATCTTTCAATGTTCACGAAGCGCATCTGGTGATGCTAACTATTATTTCTCTGCTACTATGGGGGCTTTGCTAGTCTGTATTCGATATAAGCTTGGTTGTAAGAGATAGGATTAGCTTAATTTTAGACGATAGGAGATCTCTGTTGTGTTGGAGGTGATACTGAATACTTCATGGATGTCATTTGCGAAGCTGCTGCTTGTGCTGTGCTGACTGAGAGATCTGTTTGTTCGTGTGGGTTTGAAGTTAGGGCTAAGAGCTTTGTGGTGCGGGCTGCATAGTTTTAGTAGGCTGAAGCTGAATTTAGAGCTGGTGTTTTCTTAAGAACGATATTTCTGGTTAAGGCATTATATTACTTAGATGTGGTGTTGTAATAGCTAGACAGACCGACAGGGGATTTCATCTGATTTATATGAAGATATCTAGATTCTGTGATAATGTAGTGTCTTACATATGGTAAAACGTGGGAGATTTCTGTTATGAAATATTTTAGGAGGGTTTAATTTGATGTTGTTCACGGCCCTGATCTGGGGGGGACTGGTTCTTGACTAGTTAGGGATTTAGGGGTAGCTAAGGGATATGGAAGAGAAATTAGAAATAGATTTGGCTCAGCTACCTGAGGAGGGGAAGGCGTATCGTGGTGAGCTAGATTCTAAGGTATTTGGTTTATCTGAGAAGGATGTGAAGTCTATGGGTGGGCTGGAGTATGATTTGTATGTTCAGCGATTTGATGATGAGCTTTTATTACGGGGATATTTAGGATCTCCGTTTGAATTCAGGTGTGTGAGATCAAATAAGTTATTTGTTCAGACAATTTCTATTGATGAGGCTGCGGTTTCAATTGAGGTTGTTTCTGGAATGATCGATGTGACGGAAGCCTTACGGGAAGAGGTTTTGATCAATTTTCCGAGCTATCCTAAGTGTGATGAGGGTGATGAGCCCATGGAGTGCGTGATGGATGAGAGGTATTTAGCGCTGGACAAACCTGCGGAAGGTAGTGTAAGTGATGCGCCCTCAGACGAGCAAGGCGACCGATGGTCAGCTCTCGATGGATTTAATCAATTTAAAGACAATCAATAATTACAACCGCCGGATATCCGGCATACTATTATGGCAGTACCTAAGCGAAGAACATCAAAGATGAAGCAGAAGATGCGCCGTGGCGCAAACCGCTGGAGAGCACCTTTATTAAAGACATGCCCTGAGTGCAGCAGCCGTGTTCCTGGACACATTGCTTGCCCATCATGTGGGTATTACCGTGAGCGTCAGATTCTTGACGTTGATTCTTTATAATATCTACCCTGACTTTGTTTGCCTGAATGGTGAGCTGGTTAGAGACAATTTTCAATGAACGCGGCGATAGTTTTTACTGTCGCGCGTTTTTTTGTGTTTAAATTTCCATTAATAACCGTTTTAATTATCGTATGAAAATAGCTTTAGATGCCATGGGGGGAGATAATGCTCCATCAGTGAATATTATAGGAGCGAGGGAGGCTTTGGAGCTCTATCCTAATATTGAGAAGATTTATTTGGTGGGGGATAAGGATGTCCTGGCTAAGGAGTGTGAGGAGCATAAGCTGGGTGGTGAGCGGGTGGAGATAGTGCATGCGTCACAGGTTGTGGAAATGCATGAGAGTGGAGCGAAAACTTTACGTAGTAAGCGGGATTCATCTATTTCAGTGGCTACTGGGTTGGTTAAGTCTGGTGATGCGGCGGCTGTGGTGAGTGCAGGTAATACTGGAGCGGCTGTTGCGAATGCTACATTGAAGCTGCGGACGCTGAAGGGTGTGGAGCGAGCTGGGATAGCCTCTCCATTGCCCAATGAGCATGGTGTTTGTAATCTGCTGGATGCGGGTGCGAATCCTGATGCGAAGCCTGAGCATTTAGTGGGTTATGCGGTGATGGGGGCGATGTATGCGAAGCATGTTCTTGGTGTGGCTGAGCCAGTAGTGGGGCTGATGTCTAATGGCGAGGAGGAGGAGAAGGGTACTCCTTTTACGAAGGAGACGTTTGCGCTGCTGAAGGCGATGGAGGAGAGTGGTAAGGCTCCGTTTAAGTTCTTGGGGAACATGGAGGGTGGTGATCTTTATGAGACGAGGGTGGATGTGGCTCTTACGGATGGGTTTACTGGGAATATTATTTTGAAGAGTTGTGAGGCTACGGCGAAGGCGATGTCTAAGTGGCTGAAGCTGGAGTTTAAGCGTAAGCCGATGAGAGTTCTTGGGGCGGCGATGGCGAGTGGTGCGTTTAAGGCTGTGAAGCGCCGTAGTTCTTATGAGTATTATGGCGGTAGCCCGTTGTTGGGGATTAATGGTGTGGTGATTATTTCACACGGAGGCTCATCCGCGCTTGCGATGCAGAATGCAATACGAGGTGCGATGGAGGCTGTGGAGCAGGAAGTGAATCCTCATATTGAGGCGGTGCTTGCAGAGTTAGCAGATATTGGTGAATAGTGGTCTTTTTTGCAAAGTTCATGCTAGCTAAAGACTTCAATCATCGTTGAGTTCTCTCCCTCCTCCTGACAGTTATTGCGGTAGATTCTACGGATCACTCTTTTTCTGGCTTGATTGGTATACATCCGCTTAAGATGAGTTTTAAGGTATACTAAGTATCTAATATCAAGTGCTCTG
>JALZVD010000154.1 GCA_023300205.1 Akkermansiaceae bacterium
ATCTTCTCCGCCAAGTCCAACGCCACACTCCCCACAGAAGTCTGACCACTCTGAATCATCGTCTCAGTACGAACTCGCTTGCCCACACCAAATGATTTCTGGAACACCTTATTCAGAACCCCGCCAGTCGCAGTCGCCTCCAGAGCATACTGATACGCCTTCTTAACCTGACCGAAAATCTCCGTCTCACCCAGCACCATAGAATCTAACCCACTCACCACTCTACACAAATGCTTCATCGCCTCAGTAGACTTACTCTCATAAAAATGAACCCTGTCTGACACATCAAACCCCAAACTCTCCTTCACCCTTAGCTCAGCTCCAGCCACATCATCCTCCATCACCGCCACATACACCTCCATCCGGTTACACGTAGAAATCACCACCGCCTCACTCACTCCATCCAGAGTAGCCAGCTCTCGGCTACGCTCCCCAAGACGCTCCATCGGAATAGAATATTTCTCCCGCACCTCCACCGGTGCAGTCTCATGATTCAAGCCTAAACAAAAAAGATTCATCAAAACTATAAAACAGCAAAAACCGACAACGACACCACAAACAGCGCCACAACAAAAACCGACATCTTCTTAGGAGTCATCCCCCTCACAAACCACACCCCCAGCATCAGCGCATAAGCACACCACACCAACGCTGCCACCCAGAAATGAGACCCTCCACCAGAAAAAGACTCCATCATAAAGCCAAACCCCAACCCAGCAGTCAAAAAAATCACCCCAATCACCGTCAATCTCACCACAGAACCCACCAACGTATCCAACGGTGGCATTTTCTTAAATAACCCCGAGCTCATATCCCTAGTCTTCAACAACCGATCCAAAACCAAAAACATCACCCCTGAAATCGCCCCCAAAGCCAAAGCCCCATAAGATAACACTGAAACCGCTGAGTGCATCTCACCCCAGTAATCAACATTCTCCTTAGGAACTGGATCAACATCTAACATCCCTGGTAACAACGCAGCTAATAGCAGCACAGTCACCACAGGTGCCGAGAACATCCCCAACAAAGTCACCCGATACGCCGACCCCACAACCAAATAAAACAAACTCAAGGACCAACCCAAAAACACCAAAATCTCACCCGCATCTAACAGCGGACATCCCGCCCTCTGCTCACCTCGCATCCCCAACCACATCAGCTGCGCTCCAAAGCTCAGCAGCATAAATAAAATCGTCCATCGTGTCCGTTTCCTATCAGTCACAATGGATCGCACACCAATAACACCAGCCAATCCTGCTAAAATGGCTGCTATCACTAGCGTTAATGTCATCGTACTCACCCCCTTTCCATGCTATATCCTGAAACCTTTTGCAAGGCATACTTGAGCATTTGTTTAGTACTGACCACCCCAGACTCAATCACTAAAAAATGAAAAAATCCACCAATAACCAACGTAACCATCTATCATGAAAAAATTACTCATCACCCTGCTATCTCCTATCCTCCTAATTACTCCCGCACTCAGCCAGCAACCAAGCTCAGACACAACACTAAAATCCAGCCCCACCGCCGCCAAAATCGTCACCGCTGCCAAAACCCAAATCGGCAAAACAAAGACCTACGACCCAGCATACAGAACCATGTCCTACCCCATGGGCGACATCCCCATAGAAGCAGGCGTCTGCACAGACGTCATCATCCGCGCCCTCCGCTCAGCCCTAAGCTACGACCTCCAAAAACAAGTCCACCTAGACATGCGTAAAAACTTCTCAAAATACCCTAAAATATGGAGCCTAACCCGAACCGACAAAAATATCGACCACCGCCGAGTCCCCAATCTCAAAACATTTTTCAACCGCAATGGCTACTCACTACCCATCACAAATAAAAAACTAGACTACCACCCAGGAGACCTCGTCACATGCATGGTTGGCAGACGCCCACACATCATGATCGTCAGTGACTCAGTAAATACAGACGGCACCCCACTCATCATCCACAACATTGGCAGCGGCGCCAAAGAAGAAAACTCGCTCTTCAGCTACCCCATTACCGGACACTACAGAATCAAACTCAAAAAATAGTAACCTAATCACCTATCAATATCATTACCAAGCAAATGACCCTAAAAAAAAATAAACAATTAGCTGCTTCCTCAGCGTTTAAGTAACAATGAGACTCACTCTTCTATCAAGTTTCCCGCTATTACCGATCTTGCTTCTAATAGGATGCAGTGCTAGCCAACACGAAAAAAAAGCGGATAAACAAGTATACCAGATTCTCAAAAAGGCTGAAAAACACGTATTTGGAAAATCCAAGGACTTCACCATTAATACCAAATACTCAAACAAAAAACCCAGCGAAATCCAAGCATCTCAACTACTAGAAGAGAGCCAAAGCAGCGGTGAACTAAAACTCAATATCGACAAAGCCCTAAGCTATGCTGCCAAAAACAGCCGCCAATACCAAAGCCAAAAAGAAGCCCTCTACATCGTTGCATTAAACCTCACAGGCGTGCGCAATAACTTCAGCCCCAACTTCTCCAGCACCGGCGGAGGCCAAATCACAGACAACTCAAATGGCGATGTCATCGGCTCAGTAGATGCCACTCAGCGACTATCCCAGAACCTACTCGCGGGCGGAAGCTACAGCCTCACCCTTGCCAATGACCTCTTAAGATTTTTCTCTGGCGACCCCAGAAGATCTGCAGCCTCAGTAATCTCTCTAAACATCCTCCAACCACTACTCCGTGGTTCCGGCTCTAAAATTGCAGCAGAAAACTTAACCCAATCTACCAGAAACCTCATCTATGCCGTCAGAGACTACCAACAATTCCAAAACGACTTTGCTAACGAAATCACCATCCAATACCTAAGACTCCTCCAACAAAAAGAATCCGTCGCTAACCAATATCAAAACTACCTCTCCCGAAAAGAAAATACCGAATACCTCAAAGCTAGAGCAGTAGATCGAGCCAGCCCCCAAGAAGTCAGTGACTCAGAACAAGGCGAACTCCAAGCCAAGAACACTTGGATCAACGCCAAATCCGCCTTCCAAACATCACTAGATAACTTTAAAATAACCATCGGCGCCCCCTCTGCCATCACCCTTATACTCGATGACCGTGAACTAAAAAAACTCGTAGATACAGGACTCCATCAACCTAATCTCAACGCCAAACAAGCATTTCAAATCGCCCTTACAAATCGCCTACCTCTATTCAACTCAGTTGACCAGTTCGATGACGCTAAACGTGACGTAGTCATCGCCGCCGACCAGCTCAAAACTACCGCAAACATAATAGCCTCAGCATCACTAGCTAGTAATGGCAATAGCTTTGACAGCTTTGATCTAGATAACCTCAACACCCAAGTCGGCCTAGAACTAAACCTCCCTATTAACCGTGTCACTGAGCGCAATAACTATCGTAGGGCATTAATTAACTTCCAAGTAAGTATCCGCTCACTCAGCCTCACATACGACAACCTTAACAACCTCATCATCCGCCACATCCGCGAACTAGAACAGTTCAAACAAAGTTACAACATTCAGCTAAACGCCGTCAAACTAGCAGAAAATCGTGTAGAGGCTAACCGCCTCAGACTACAAGCAGGAACCGTCATTTTCAGAAGACTCAGTGAATCTCAAGACGCACTCATTCAAGCCCAGAATGCAGTCACTAATGCTCTCATTAATTACCAAGATGCGCGGCTAGATTTCTACAATGACATCGGTACCATTGACACTACCAAACCACATTACTGGCTCAATCCAAACCCGACCAGATAACCATTATGAACACCTCACAAAAAACAAAAAAAATAAGTAACCCGAAGTGGATCATAATCCTAGTAATACTCATAGTTGCCGCGTATTTCTATCACACCACACGTTCAGACACCGGAGACAACCAAGAGCAATTTGCCTACTATGAAGTCAAAAAAGGCGACCTCAATATAGAAGTCACCGAAGGTGGCCTCCTCGAAGCAGTGGATGAAGTAGTCATTAAAAACCAGCTCGATGGAAGATCACTTATCCTTTCTATCATCTCAGAAGGCTCACAAGTCAAAAAAGGCGACCTACTTGTAGAACTCGACCCAGCTGATGCCGAGAAAGATAAACAAAACATCGAACTCGATGTCGAAACCAGTAAATCATCACTCATCACCGCTGAAAACGACTTATTGATCGAAAAAAGCACCATCGAAAGTGAACAACGTGAAGCGCTCATGGCAATCGACTTCGCTCAGATGGATCTAGATAAATTCGTCCAACTCGATAAATCACAACAATTACGTGACGCTTCATCGCAAATCACCACAGAAGAAGAATCTCTCCGCCTTTCAGAAGATTCATACAACTGGAGTGAAAAACTCGCAGCCAAAGGCTTCGAGACTAAAAGCCAAGTAGATCGGGATAAACTAGAAGTTAGCAACCGCAAGAAATCACTAGATTCTGCCAAAAGCAGATTACTTATGTTAGAGCGCTTCGACATACCAAAAGAACAGGTCGAACTCGACTCTAAGCTGACAGAAGCTCAGAAAAGATACCAACGCCTCATCAAACAAGGTCAAAGTAAACTCAGTAGATCCGAGGGTAAACTCGCCGAAGCCAAACGTAAACTCAACGTAAATCAAAATAAACTAGCCGAGATAAATGAACAACTTACACATACCAAACTCTACGCACCAGTAGATGGCATAGCCCTCTACGCTCCCCGTGGAAACAGAGGATTAGAATCCATTGCAGAAGGCATAGAGATCAGAAAAAACCGTGCCGTCATCTCTATCCCTAGCCTCCAGAAAATGAAAGTAGCTGTGAAAATACCTGAATTCCACATCAGTAAAATTAAAACAGGCCAAAAGGCATTCGTCACTCTCGAGTCAATCTCAGACACCAAATACAATGGCATAGTCACACGAGTCAATCACCTGCCTGATAGAAGTAACTCATGGTTCGGCGCAAGTGAGCAATTTTACAGCATCGAGATCCTCATCACAGATCCTCTTCCTGATGTAAAGCCATCCATTTCAGCCACCACCACAATTAATATTAATAACCTCAAGGACGTAATCAGTATCCCTCTACAATCCATCATAAGTGAGAAAGAAACATATTATTGCTACATCAAAGACGGCTCAGAACACGTCAAAAAAGAGATCGAGATAGGCATGCAGAACAACAGTTTTGCACACATCACCTCCGGACTCAATACAGGCGATGAAGTCTTACTAAACATTTCCCAGTAAGCCATCCCTCACGTTACCAAACTTAATGATTCAACTCAAAGGCATCACCAAGGTATTCCCACTTAAAGGACAAGAGATCCATGCGCTAAAAGGGATAGACCTAG
Organism: Akkermansiaceae bacterium; assembly: GCA_023300205.1. Taxonomy (GTDB): domain Bacteria; phylum Verrucomicrobiota; class Verrucomicrobiia; order Verrucomicrobiales; family Akkermansiaceae; genus Rubritalea. Next base: position 5,315 of record JALZVD010000154.1, read on the forward strand.
AAATCGCAGATGGATCATTTGTCGCTATTATGGGGCCATCTGGCTCAGGCAAATCCACTCTACTAAACATCCTCGGATGCCTAGACCGACCTACCAAAGGAAGTTACCGGCTAGGTGATGCTAATGTCGCAGAGATGGACGACAACACCCTCTCTCAAGCTCGCGGTAAACAGCTTGGCTTCATCTTTCAGTCCTACAATCTCATCGCCCAGCTTAACGTAATCGAAAACATCCAACTCCCTCTTATCTATCAAGAAAAATCACTTAAAAACTACCTCTCTTACACCATCGAACTAGCCACTATGGTAGGACTAGAAAACCGCCTAGACCACAAGCCAAATGAACTATCAGGTGGACAACAGCAACGTGTTGCCATCGCTAGATCACTCATCAACGACCCACTTATGATACTAGCAGATGAACCCACAGGTAACCTCGATAGTAAAACAGAGGAAGAAATCATGCAGGTACTTATTGAGCTCAATAAAAAAGGAAAAACCATCGTCGTCGTAACTCACGATGAAGCAGTAGCTCAGCATACAGAGCGCATTATCCGTATGAAAGATGGCCTCATTTATAAAGATGAACTAAAATCTCAAAAGGAGCCAAGCACAGCATGAAAATCACCAGATTCACCCACACCCTTCAGCTAGGATTAAAAAATCTCATGCTCAGAAAACTACGCTCAGGACTCACTATCCTCGGTATTATTTTCGGTGTAGCCTCAGTTATCACCATGCTAGCAGTAGGAAATGGTGCCGCCCATGAAGCTCAAGAAAGAATCAAAAAACTAGGCAGCAACAATATCATTATTGAAAGCATCAAACCTTCAGAACAACAAGAAGGAGATAATGAAGATACCATTTCTTACGGGATCACACGCAGTGATGTAATGACATTTACAGCCGCTATCCCCGGAATCACAGAAGTCGCCACGCAGCGCATCATGAATGAAAGCGTCATCTCTCGTGATATCGAGCGCTCAGCTGAAATCATAGGAACTCAGCCTAAAATGAAGCAAGTAAGCAGCATCCCTATGCATCAAGGTCGTTTTCTTTGCCAGCTAGATGAATCGCAGCAGAACACTGTCTGCATCATCAATAAAAGTCTCGCAAATGAACTCTTTGCCTACCTTGACCCAATTGGCCAAATAGTCAGAATTAAGCAAGTTTACTACACAGTAGTCGGAATCACTCAAGAACTGGGAGCAAGCGAGCAAACCACTCAGAGCCATCGGATCTATATTCCAATCACCACAATGAGCTCTCGCTACGGAGATCGCATCATTAAAAACTCTGCAGGCAACTTCACTGCAGAAGAAATACAACTCCATAAAGTCGTCATGCAAATGGACAGCCCAGCCTCTGTCCTCACCGCTGAATCTCAAATCATTAATCTACTTAACCGCACGCACAAGAAACCAGATTACAAACTCACAATCCCTCTTCAACTTCTAAAGCAATCTCAAGAGACTCAAAAAATGTTCAATATCGTGCTCGGCTCTATCGCAGCCATTTCCTTGCTTGTAGGTGGAATAGGCATCATGAATATCATGCTCGCTACCGTCACTGAGAGAACCAGAGAAATTGGACTACGCAGAGCACTCGGAGCCAAGAAAAGTGATATCATCACCCAGTTCATGGTAGAAGCTGTTCTGCTATCTCTCATCGGAGGATTCATTGGTGTCCTACTAGGAATAGGTCTGCCTAATTTCATCTCTAACTTCACAGAAATGAATGCCATTATTTCCACAGAATCCGTATTGTTAGCATTCATCATCTCAGCACTCACAGGCATCATCTTCGGGATCTACCCAGCCGCCAAATCTGCACAACTAGACCCCATCGAAGCATTGAGAAATGAATAGGAATGATCAAACCTAGATGATCCATATTGCAAAATGAAAGACAATAGACTAGCTTCACCTCATGCTAAAAAAACTAATCTCCTACCCTCTCGTAAAATGCGCTCTATTCAGCAGTTTACTCCTAGTCTCCTCCTGTGACTCATCTTCCTCATCTTCCAGCAGCAGTGCCTCTGAAATCTCAGGTTTAGGTATCGATGCAGACTTTCAGACCACCGTAGATCGCTTTGAAGAAGAAGCCGCCATTCGCGGCATTACGGTTAACTTAAATGGTCTAGACATCCAATACGGTGATACAGACGGCGCTTTTGGCCTTTGTTACACAAGCACCAAAAACATTGTCCTCAATCGCTTCCTACAAACCGCATCAGATGACCTACTTAGCGAGATCATTCTCCACGAACTAGGCCACTGTGTTTTAGGTAGAGATCATAGCGATGACCCTACCAGCATCATGCACGCTACAATCATCATCGGTCAGCCTTGGAGAACATCAGTCCTCGACGAGCTCTTCTCACTTTAGCCTTCCTTAAATAAAAAAGATCCGTCTGATTACCAATCAAACGGATATTTAAAAATAATGAGTAACCAGTCTAAGCTGGAGCTCCTACAACCTCTCCATCAAGCGGATCATCGTCCTTCTTATCAGTGACGACATTGTCACTTAAAACAGGTTCAGGTGGCATCGGTGTCGGAGGATCAGGTGGTGTTGGCATATGCGGTGGATCACTCATCTCTCCTTTATAGAGCAATTCCTCAGTCTGCTCACCATTGAGCGTCTCATACTCCAAAAGCGCTTCTGATATTCTTTTCAGTGCATCACGGTGCTCAATTAACAGAGCCTTAGCTCGGCTATAAGCGCTTTCAATAAGCTCTCTTATCTCTTCATCAATAAGCTGCGCTGTCTCTTCAGAATAAGTTTTACCCTTGCCTCCTGAAAACATCTCGCCAGCGTCAGCACCTGCATATTCTACCATCCCTAACTTATCGCTCATACCCCACTCAGTCACCATTTTACGGGCTATGTTGGTGGCTTGACTAATATCTCCGCTTGCTCCGTTAGTAACATTACCAAACTGAAGTTCCTCAGCTACTCGACCACCCATTGCCACACAAAGCTGATCAACAAGTTCTCCTCTGCGATATGTATATTTATCTTCCTCAGGAAGGAACATCGTCACACCCAGAGCTGGCCCTCGTGGAATAATAGTCACCTTATGGAGCGGATCAGTGTGCTCACAAATGATATTAAGAATCGCATGCCCAGCCTCATGATAAGCAGTATTTTCTTTCTCCTTATCACTCAGTGCTAGTGAACGTCGCTCACGTCCCCAACGCACTTTATCGCGTGCTTCTTCTAGCTCAGGCTGCTTGATATCTTTCTTACCAGTTCTTGCAGCAAGTAAAGCGGCCTCATTCAGTAAGTTAGCTAGCTCAGCACCAGAGAACCCAGGAGTCCCACGCGCAATGACTCCTAAATCAACATCCTTATGAAGCTTCACCTTCTTAGCATGCACCGCCAGAATTTGCTCACGCCCTATTACATCCGGTAAATTCACTCGAACCTCACGATCAAAACGCCCAGGTCTTAAAAGAGCGGGGTCAAGAACATCCGGCCTATTCGTAGCCGCAATGATAATCACTCCTGAACGAGCATCAAATCCATCCATCTCTACCAATAGTGCATTCAATGTCTGCTCGCGCTCATCATTTCCTCCACCCATACCTTGTCCTCGGTGACGACCTACAGCATCAATCTCATCAATGAAAATAATACACGGTGAATTCTTCTTACCTTGCTCGAACATATCACGAACCCGGCTAGCTCCAACGCCCACAAACATCTCTACAAAATCAGATCCAGAAATGGAGAAGAAAGGAACCTCAGCCTCACCAGCAATAGCACGCGCAAGCAACGTTTTACCCGTTCCAGGTGAACCTATCATCAGAACACCCTTAGGAATATTACCACCGAGCATCTCAAACTTCTTAGGGTCACGTAAGAAATCTACAATCTCAAAAAGCTCTTCCTTCGCTTCCTGAATGCCAGCCACATCCTTAAAAGTAACCTTATTCTTATCCTGATTAAGCATCTTAGCCTTACTCTTACCAAAGCTCATCGCTCCCTTACCCGCATTCTTCATCTGACTGCGGAATAAGAAGAACAGTAAGAAAACAATCAACAAGATAGGTAACAAATTCCACAGCACCATCTTCATAGTACCATCATTTCTATGTTCCTTGAACTTCGTCTTAAAAATCACATTCCTATCATAATCACTAAGTACATTATAGTTCACCATACAGCTAAATTTTTCCCAGATCGGCTTAGCCTCAGTAAGCTGCGGCATAAAAGTCATATCTCCCTCAAATACAGCTTCAGTTCCAGAACTAAGCTTCTGTAAACTCATTCTATTCTTCCCTTTTAGAACAATCTGTCCCTCTTTCAGTAAATGCTGAAGCTTCTTAATCGTAATCTGCTCAGTATACCCACCCTTGAGAGGTAGTTCGGATACCAACTCCGTAGCTACATCATAATCTGTCTGCACAGTGTTAATAAAATCGCTATTTGCTTGAGTATCCAAAAGCACCGCAAATGGCTTCTGCTCTGCTTTCTTCGTTGTATCATCATACTGCTGAACATCACGCTTTCCTACAAATTTACTCTGGAAGGCACTCTCATTCGTCTCCTGTATAAGGAAATCATTTGGTTTAATATTATGATCAATATAATATTGCTTCACAGCCTTATCATTTTTCAGGTCACCTTTGAAGTCTTCTAAAGGACTAATAAGCACCTTATCATTCTCCAATAATGTCACAAACTCTGCCACTCCTATCTCCTTCCCCTTGTCATTAGCCCCAGAAGAATTATAAGCCATAAAGATAATCCCCATGCCTATAACGAGTAAGAAGATAACTCTCCAGTTCGGGCCAGATTTCACAGGTTTTCCGTCTGGTCCTAATGGCCCTTGCCCTTTAGGCGTAGGTGGTGGTTCTGGTGGTCGTTGATTTGCCATAATGTATGATGATCTTTTAGAGTCGAATATAATGAAAATGAATAGGCTTGATGAAATCTTTTTTTTCAAGTGAATTCCTTCACTCTCTATGCTTAATTTCCGCTCAAGTCTTGCAGAACGTATCCCCAAAGATGAAAAAGAAAACCATTTTTTCTTCTGATTTTAAAATATTTCTTATTTTCCTCTATGCTGACTTGCACTACCGCAACTAGCCATTCAATATATTTCAAGTGGAATCTCACCCCGTATCTAAAAATCGCAAGCCCAGATTACAGCTTTTTCAGCCAGCTAGTCTCCTGCGTCGCTGGCTCTCACCCTCTCCTAAATCGATCGAACACGTTGGCACCCTAGTCGATGTCTTCGCATCATTTGTCGCATTAGATGGCTCTGTAGACGCCGCAGAAGCGGAAGTCGCTCTGGATTTACTGCGCCACGCATACCCTGAAGCAGATCACGGATGGTTAGCACGCCGCCTCCAACGCGCATTTCGTAGCCCATCATCAAATAAAACCCTCGCAGATCGCATCACCCTCGAAATGGATGAAAAATCCATCACCTCACTTGGCCTCCAACTCTATTTACTCATTAATGCATCCACCAGTAAGAACCGTGGAATCCAAGCATTCCTCGACCTACTCATCATGATTGGTAAGGCTGATCTAGGCAAGGTCATCTGTGATGAAATGAGTGATCAATACCACCCTGATCATTTACTACCCTTTACCCGTGTAACTTTCTCTGAAAACAAAGACGCAGACGTCACAGTCCCATCACAAGCATCTCACCACGCATTCCGCATCTACAGAAATGACCAGATTGTCATTCTCAGAAACACCGGCGAACACACCCTCTGGGTTGGTGGAACAGCCGTCCTAAAGGGCCAAATCCTCAGACTCAGATCTCACCAGAGACTCAGCATGCCGGGCTGGACACTCACCGCTGACGACCTCAACTTCTTCCTAACTAGTAAACAACAAAACGAATCCAGGCCTCTCTTCATCCACGAAAGCAGTCAAGGACTCGTAGCTGAAAGAAGTAAATCTAGGCAAAGCACCATGTTGCTAAGATTTGACACCAAAGTCACTCTCAGCATCATTCGCCCATCAGAAATCATAGTAGACGGTTACCCAGATACCCTAGACCCTATCCCCTCAGAGCTCTCCCTACACCATAATCTCAGCTTATCCGATGGCAAAAAAGTCAGCTTCGAAAACCTAAGAAAGCAAGCTATGGATGCAGGAGGTAGATTTAAGCTCAATCAAAATGAGCAAACCGTAATCGCCTCCAATGATCCCACTATTCTCAACAAAGGAGACCTACTCCTCTCACCTGGTCTTGCTGGTAAAGTCGTTTTAAAAATACAATTTAACCCCCTAACTTCATTAGGGAAGCTAGAAATCATCGAAGCCGAACGTGGAGTCTTCGTTAGACAACAACTCATCAAACAAAACTGTGAACTAAGCGACGGAATCCTCATACGCCTCAGCTCTAGCCAAGGCATTCGCTGCCGTTTTACAGATGGCTTTATTGATGAAGAACGCACAGTCATCCGCGAACTACATCTAGACGGAGTCTCACATGAATTCAAAGAAGGTGAAACCGCTCTAGATAATATCGACCTCAGTGTCTCCCGAGGTGAAATGCTTTGCATCATAGGCCCCAGTGGTTGTGGTAAGTCCACTCTACTCTCTACCGTAGCTGGCCAGCTTAAACCCACACGTGGACACGTCAGGCTCAACGGTATCGCCCTCTACATGCACCGTGAAAGGCTCGCTCCATTCATCACATACATGCCTCAAGAGGAGGCTCTAAATGCAAATCTCACAGTCCGTGAACATCTTGATCTAGCATGCTCTATACGCCGTCCACAAATCTCCAGCCAAGAAAGATCCAAGCGTATCGACGGCATTCTCGCCGAACTCGCCCTCCAGCCACTCGCTCACAGAAAAGTCGGCTCTGCTGGTGATAAAAGCATCAGTGGAGGGGAACGAGGCAGACTTAATCTAGGACTAGACCTAGGATCTGCTGCTGAAATCCTGCTCTTCGATGAACCCATATCGGGCCTATCATCAAAAGATTCAGAACACGTCGCCGAGACACTCAAAAGCACCGCCCTTGATAAAATAGTCATCGCATCACTACACCGCCCAGGATCAAGTGTTCTCAGCCTCTTTGATAAAGTACTCCTCCTCGATAAAGGTGGCAGAATCGCATTCTTTGGAACGTCCAAAGAAATGTTCGAATACTTCAAACTCGCCTGCCTAGAACTAAACATCCCCATCAGAAGGCGCCATAATCTAGAACAAGACAGCGCAGCTGATTTCGTCTTTGATGTGCTCGAGACCCCCCTTCACCACCTCACTCAGTCGAACAACACAGACTACGCCAGACGCTTCCCTCCTAGATTTTGGCAAGAACGCTTCGAAAGCCACCGCCTTCTTGAAAGTGTCGCAAAAGGTGAAATCCCAGAACAATCAAACATCGGAGATGCTCCCAGAGCCGATGACAACATGCCCATCCCCATCAGCCGAAAGCGTAACTTTAAAGACCACATCGTTTTATTTAAAACCCACATGCGTCG
>JALZVD010000155.1 GCA_023300205.1 Akkermansiaceae bacterium
AAATTCAATCTCCGCATCATCGCCGCCACCATCTGCGCATCACTCGTCAGCTCATGCGCCTACGAAAGCCACCCAGTGAGTACATCCCATAACTCTCCATACAGAAATACCCGCACCGTATCAGACCACACCATCCCACTCGTCATAGGCGCCACAGCCATCGGAGCACTCGCCTATTACAGCAAGAACAAGCATGATAACCGTAGCCGCTACAATCACCATAATCGCTACAATCAAAACTCCCACAGCAACCTCAGAAACAGAAACATTCGCCACACCACAACCAACCACAGAAACACTCCAACAAAAATCAACAACCACAACCCAAGCAAAACGCACAGAACCAACATCGCTAACAGAACCAACAAACCCACCAAAACACACCCCACCCACAACAACCGTTACACAAAAACGCGTGAAGCATTAGACAGAAAACCTGACAACCAGCCCACCAGAACACAAACCTCACGCCCAGACAGAACAAAACTAGCATCAACACCCACAGACCGCCCGTCTCGTAGAAGCCTTACCAAAACCTCTCGCCCTAGCTCCACCATCACCATCGCCAGCAGAAGCGGCCGTGACCCACGCTCACCCCGTTAGCAAGAGAGACAAGTAAGATAGAACCACACAGAAAAACCCCACCTCCTCACACTCAAACCTTGACTAACACTCTCCTACTGCGTTCACTCCGTGGAAATTAAGCAACCTAAACATTCCTAAATACAGTGAACGCATACCAAATTTACCAAGCAGCAGACCCAGCACTCATCACAGACCTCTTCACATGGCTTCGCACCGAAGAAAAAGACCTCTACAAGAACAGCATAGCTTCTCTCGCGCAAGACCGTAAGCTCCGCCCAGTCTTCATCCAGAAAAAACAATTCCCAGCCCAAGTTCAATGGCTCCACAAAACGCTCAAACTCAAATCAACAGACATGATGGGAGAGCACCTCTTCCAGCTCTTCTTCATGAAGGGAAATGAAGAACTACTCATCACATTCTGTGATGCCATGGGAATCGAACACGACGGCAAAGGATCAGTAGAAGGAGAAATCCCAAACTCCCTAGACGCAGAAAAAGCCAAAGCCGCCGTCGACGCCCTACTTGCTAAATTTGACGCCAAACTCGTCACCGCATACCTCTACGTATTCAACCTCCAGACAGAAGGAGGATGGGACTCCATCTCAGACATCCTTAAGTCAGATGACCGACTAAAACTCGCTTAGTTCTCTAACAAAAATATCATATATGGACACCACATTCGGCGCCAGAGAATCTAAGAAAGACATCGAAGAACTACCAGTATTCGCTCCCAAGTTTGACTCAGATGGCCTCATCCCAGCACTCGCCATGGATGCAGAAACCAACGAGCCACTCATGCTCGCCTACATGAACGAAGAGTCACTCAAAATGACCCTCAAACTTGGTGAAGCCGTCTACTACTCTCGCTCACGTCAAGAAATCTGGCACAAAGGCGCCACATCAGGCCACACCCAGAAGATCAAACAAATCAAAACCGACTGTGACCAAGACGCCCTTATCCTCTTCGTTGACCAGCACGGATCAGGCGCCTGCCACACCGGCAGAAACTCATGCTTCTACCGCGAAGTAGCAGTCGGAGAAAACGCCTCACCCACAGCACTCAAATTCACAGAAAACCTCACCTTCAATCCAGAAGACGTCTACAATAAGTAACCCACCTCACATTTCTCCTTACTTCTTTTCCATAATGACCACTGACATCCAGACTATTCAAGACCAAGCAGTCGCAGGCATCTCGGCCGCTACTGATCAGCGCAGCCTCGAAGAAGCTCGCGTCGCATTCCTTGGAAAAAAAGGAACCCTCGCAGCCGCAGCCGCAGGCATGAAAGACATCGCCAATGAAGACAAACCCGCCTTCGGCGCAGCACTCAACAAAGCGCGCGCAGCCATCACCACCGCACTTGAGTCAAAAACCCTAGAACTACAAAACCTCGCTGACCAAAAATCAATCGCCGGCATCGACCTCACACTCCCAGCCCGCCAACTACCAGCTGGCGGACTACACCCTCTCACCATCGTTAAAGACAGAGCCATCCAGATCCTACGCCGCATGGGCTTCGCTCTAGCAGACGGTCCAGAGATCGAGACAGAATACCACTGCTTTGATGCCCTCAACACCCCGGACGACCACCCCGCACGCAACGAAAAAGACACATTCTATTTCGATGGCGGCAAGCTACTCCGCACCCACACATCATCCGTCCAGATCCGCACCATGGAGAACACCACACCACCCGTCAGAATCATCGCACCAGGATCAGCCTACCGCAGAGACGACGTGGACGCCACACACCTACCAGTTTTCAACCAGCTAGAAGGACTCTACGTCGACCAAGACGTCAAGCTAGGCGACCTCAAAGGAACACTAGAATACTTCCTCCAAGCCATGTTCGGAGACAACACAGAAGTCCGCTTCCGCCCACACTTCTTCCCATTCACCGAGCCAAGCTTCGAAATCGATGTCAAACTACACGTCCAAGGACAAGAGCCCAAATGGATCGAAGTAGCAGGCTGCGGCATGGTTGACCCAGCCGTATTCAAATCCATCTCAAAACAACGCGGAGACGAATCATTCGCTCCAGCAAAAGTCACCGGCTACGCATTCGGCATGGGCATAGACCGCCTAGCCATGATCCAATACGGAATCAAAGACATCCGCGCACTCATCGAAAACGACACCCGCTTCCTAAGCCAGTTCGCCTAGAAATATACACATAACCTTTCTTCCAGTCAGCTTAGATCGACACCGTATTAAAACCACCATCGATCACAAACTCTGACCCAGTAATAAAGCTACCAGCCTTCGCAGAAGCCAGTAACAACGTCGCCCCAATCAACTCATCAGGATCACCGAATCTACTCATCGGAGTATTACGGAAAATCTCCAAAATATGAGCCTCATCAAGAGCTCGCTTATTATGCTCAGATGGGAAAAACCCAGGAATCAACGTATTCACCCGGATATCATTATCCGCCCACTCACGCGCAAAATTCTTCGTCAAATTATGCAGCGCAGCCTTAGATGCTGAATACGCAAAAGAAGTAGAAACTGGCGTCAGCCCAGCAATAGAACCCACATTGATAATCGATGCCGGAATCCCATGCTCTATAAAATACTGCCCAAATACCTGACAAGACTGGAAACTAGCCGTCAAATTAATATCCAAAACCGTCTGAAACTCCTCAGCAGGAATCTCTAACACCGGCCTAGTCGCATTAACACCCGCTCCATTGATCAAAATATCCACCTTCCCTGAACGCTCCACCACAATATCTAACAACGCATAAAGTGAACCCTTCTGCATCAGATCAGTCGCCACAAAATAAGCCTTCTCACCAGCACCACAATCATCAGATGAAGCATGAATCTCATCCAGCCTCTCCTGCGCCTTATCCTCATTTCTTCCCGCAATCACAACCTCCACACCTGCCTTAGCAAGTCCCACCGCCATATGTGAACACAGCTCACCAGTCCCACCTAAAATCACAGCAACCTTCCCCTCAAGATCAAACAATGTATCAATATAGCTCATGCCCAAATCATCGTCCTCTGACCGCATTAGTCAATCGAGATTTCTCACACACTCATTATTTCTAGCATTCAACAACACCCTACACTAGAATACCTACATGAAGCAAAAAGCACTCGAACTACTCAAAGAACTCACAGACGCACACAGCGTCCCAGGATACGAAGACGAAGTGCGCGCCATCTTCGCAGACGAACTAGAAAATATCGGTGGCAAAATAGACTCAGACCGTCAAGGCAGCGTCTACTTCGAGCGCGGACTCGGAGAAAATAGCGGCCCTCGCGTCATGATCGCCGGCCACATGGATGAAGTAGGCTTCCGCATCCAGCACATCCGCCCAGACGGCTACCTCAAGTTCGTCCCCATTGGCGGTTGGTGGCCACACGTCATGCTAGCCCAGCGAGTAGTAATCCTCACCAAAAGCGGAGAAAAAATCCTCGGCGTCATCTCCAGCACACCACCACACTTCCTCTCAGAAGAAAGACGCACCAGAGTCATGCCCATCAGCGAGCTCTTCATCGACATCGGAGCCAGCAGCGCACAAGAAGCCACAGAAATATTCGGCATCGCACTAGGTGACCCAGTCGCCCCAGCCACCAGCTTCACAGCCATGGCAAAACAAGGCTACTACATGGCTAAGGCATTTGATAACCGTGTCGGAATGGCATGCGCCATCCAAGCTGCACAGATCCTAGTCAGAGAAGAAGGCCACCCTAACACCCTCATCTCAGCAGGCACCGTCCAGGAAGAAGTCGGACTCAGAGGAGCTCGCTCACTCGCTAACCTCGTAAAGCCAGACATCGCCATCATCCTCGAAGGCCCACCAGCAGACGACACCCCAGGATTCAACCCATCAGAAAGCCAAGGTAAACTCGGTAGCGGCGTCCAGATACGCCTCCATGATCCCAGCGCCATCATGAACCCTCGCCTAGCAGACCTCGCCATAGAAACCGCCAAGAAAGAAAGTATACCCCATCAGGTCACCGTCCGCACCAGCGGCGGCACAGATGCCGGCAGCTTCAGCCACGCAAACAATGGTATCCCATGCATCGTCCTCGGAGTCCCATCCAGATACATCCATTCGCACAACGCCATCATCGACATCCACGACTACCTCTCCATGGTCAAACTAACAGTCGCACTCGTCAAACGCCTCGACCAAGAAAAAGTAGATGAACTAATCGAATACCTCTAAGAGTTTCTCCCAGGAGCGAGCCACAGCAAAACACCATACAACCCAAAAGCAACCACCTGCAGCGTGATCAAATAATACGGATACGGCCCCATATAATCAAACATCGTGGAAAAATTCGGCTTCCCACTCAGAAACCCATAATTCTGACCAATCAAAAAATTGATCCCTATCACCACACCCATATACAACCAGCTCCATATCACCATCCGCTTAAACGCCCCCTTCTCAGGCACTATCCTCATCCCCCACACCAACGTCACCGCCGCTACAGGCACCCCTCCGTGTTGTAAGAAAAAGTTATAATACTCCAGCGTACCCCAGTCATAACCTAGCGTAGGAGTCAATAGCCCCTGCGTAGTCCCCGCCAGCCCCCACAAATAAGCCACCTCAACCAACCTAGGCTTCTTCGTAAATAATGCCAACGCAGACACAATAGAAACAACATCACACAAATACAACGGTAATGCCGAATTCCAACACATCTCCCAACCAAGATCACAATTACCCCACCGCACAAGCGTCAAAACAAGATCCATCAACACCGCAAAAATCAACACACCACCCAGTACAAACCTCGCCCTAGTCTTCACCACCTCAGACGCACCAGATCGCATCAATCGCACCATCAGCACCCCACCCAGAACCGTCATCACAATTGCCATGACATGAGAAAAACCAAAGTGCTGAAAACTAGCAATGACCATAAAATATTAGAGCCCCTCTTCTATAAATTGATACCGCTTGTGAAACTTCCCCCCATGATGAGCTCTACAACAAGTATAACAAGCAGAAGAACCCCGCATCCTCCTAACACGTTCTATCACCTCTAAACAAACAGGACAAGTATAACGCCACTTCCTCTTCTGCGTCCGGCTCGGCAAAGGTAAGCTATGCGTCGCCGACTCACCAGGTATCCCCATATCCACGCATGCCTGCTTCCACTCCACCCCATGCGCCCCTATACCTCGCCCATAACGCTCATGCGCCAGCAGATGCGCTAACTCATGCAGCAACGTCTGCCTCACATGCACCAAAGGTGAATCACCCAGTTGCAACAACTTAGGATTAAGCTCCACCTTAGCCTGGTTCAGAAAAGCTCGCCCAGCCGTAGACCGCATCCGCTTATTCCAAACAATACTAACAGAACCCGCATACGCCTCACCAGCATGCACAGCAATAAGAGAAATGGCACCGTCAACCAGCGTGACAATGCCATCATAAATTTCCTCTTTCTCCATGCTACTCTGATGACCTGTTAACGAGCACCAGTGGCACTTGCCTTCACCACCTTCGCTTCCATAGTAAGATCAATCAAATCATTAAGAATCGAGATACCCTCACGCTTCACCGGATCCATCCTACTCGGCCACTCAGGAGTAATATCTAAATCCTCCTCCTTATTCTCAGCCTTCAGCATATAAGACTCATCTTCTTCAGTAGGATCAAACACAGGCAACTTTTTCTTATACAGATCTCTCCGCTTCAAACTATAGAACGTATAACGCTCATCATCCTGCTCCTGCATCTTTTTAAAGCGATCTGTTCTATCCAAATTACGTGCCTTTAAGCGAGCATCTCCCTCATTGATATCTGCCAAACGCTTCTCACGGTTCAAATCCACCGTATTCTCCGTGATACGCTCCCTCATCCTATCCACATCCTCTTGTAAATAACCGAAATCCTTAGAAGTCTTCACCCTAGCTAAGCTATTCCCCTTCAAATCAGCCAAATACAACTTAGACCTATCCAGCGGCTTATACCCTGGAGCCTTCTTAATCACATCAAAAGGCAATGCATAATCCATATACCTCTCACCGATCTCGATCGCATCTAAAATATTAGGCAGCACAATGTCTGACTCCACCCCCTTATTCTGCGTAGAGGACCCAGAAACACGATAAAATTTCCTGATCGTAGGCTTCAAATACCCCGCTCGCTCTCTTCCCTCAGCATTAAATGGTAACATCCTCGCAATATCCATAATCTGCTGCACAGTCCCCTTCCCAAAAGTAGAGCTAGTCCCAACCACCACCGCACGATTATAATCCTGCAAAGCACCAGCCAGAATCTCACTCGCTGAAGCAGAGGTCGAATCTACCAAGCACACCATCGGACCATCATAAATCAACTTATCATAAGCAGTCTGCAACGAGATTCTCCCCTGAGAGTCCCTCTCCTGCACCACCGGCCCACGGCCCAAAAAGAAACCAGCCATCTTTCTCACTTCATCCAGTGAACCTCCACCATTTCCGCGGAGATCAAACACCAATCCCTCAATCCCCTCACTCTTCATCCTAAGTAGAATACTCTTCACATGCTCAGAACACTTATTCTCACCAGTCTGAAAATTAATATAAAACGCAGGTAACGTAAGGAAGCCCACACGGCGACTCGTCCCATCATCATTCTTCATCTCGATAATCTCACCAGAAGCAAAATCTTCCTTCATCTCCACAGAACCACGCTGAATGACAATCACCTTCGACTCACCATCTTCAGTCTCTATCTTCAGCCCTACTGCGGAACCCACAGGCCCACGGATTAACTCCACCACCTTGTCCAGTCTCATGAACATAATGTCCACAATCTTACCATTATTCAGATGATCCACACCCACTATCCTATCATTCAGTGATAAATCCCCACCCTTGGAAGCCGGACCATCCACCACGATTCCCGTGATCTTAGTCGCACCATCATCCTCACCCTGAAGTAAGGCCCCTATCCCCACAAACTCATTATCCATACTTGCTTTAAATGGCCCATACTCACTCGCTGTAAGATAGCCAGTATGTGGACCATATGCCTTCGCCGCAGCACTAAGAACATAGTCTGCTATACTCTCATTATCATTATCTAAATCATACTGAAGCATCCGCTTATACTTCAGACCTATCAGCTCCTTCACAGGCTTCGCATCCTTCAGCGGATTCTCCTTACCCTGCTCCTCAGCAAGCTTCGCTATCCTATCACGGCGTAGCGTCTCAGAAAGCACCGCCTCCTCCACTAACTTCTCCCACAACTCACCCTGCTCCACACTATCAGCCGCCCACTTCAGATCCTTCCTTGAACGAGCAACCTGACGGTCACTATCAAACGTAAATTCCGTCTCCTCCAAATACTTCTGCGCAAACGCAATCTTCTCCTTCACCCTACGTATATAGAGATCATATACACGGTGGGCCGCCTCATTACTCTGCTTAATAAGTAACCTCTTATGCAGATCCTTACCATATCTAGCCTTCATCGCATCCACATCCTGCTGCGTGAAATACACCTTCACAGGATCCAACTCCGTCATTAATAAATCAAATATTCTTGGCCCCAGAACATCATCAGTCAACTTCTCATAATGACGGTTCATCAGCATCTTTGCAGTCACTCTTCCCACCTCATCATAATCCACCTTATTATCAGGAGCCTGTGCGCTCACTGCGCCAGATAATGCCAGCCCCAGGAGGGCACTCGTTAGAGATTTCTTAATATCCATAGTTTTAAAATTATTAATTAACCGATGCTTAAAGTCGGCTCATGACTTCTATGCAGTCATACTCGCTCAATCATTTAGCTTTGTCGAACTTTTCTTCCCGCCTTTTCCTAATTAGTAACCGCCATCAAAACACAGAAATACCCAAAATGAACCACTTTTCTCACTCTTACCCCCTCTCACACATCAATAACACTGTCTAATTTCATCACTTTTTCAATAAATAGACTCGACTACTCGAAGCACAAATCTATGGTTTTTCCCATCCACTAACACTCACATTACCCGGTGAACACCAAGAACCTAAACTTCTAAACACACTCTAAACTCAGCCCTCTCGATAACCTCCGAAGGCCCTCCCATAATAACACACTCCATGGAACTACTCATCTTTTACGTCGCACTCGCACTAGGAGTCTCCTTTTTATGTTCAGTCTTAGAAGCGGTCTTACTATCTGTCACCCCTGGATTCGTTCAGACCGAGCTTACCTCAGGTAAAAAATACGCACCTCATCTAGCCCAGATGAAAGAAAACGTAGATAACCCCCTATCTGCCATCCTCACCCTTAATACCATCGCTCACACCATGGGTGCAGCAGGCGCAGGTGCTCAATGGAAAGCCCTCCACGGAAACACCGGAGAAGCCATTTTCGCAGGCGCACTCACCATCCTCATCCTCATCCTCTCTGAGATCATCCCTAAGACACTCGGCGCTAAATTCTGGCGCTCATTAGCCGCTCCGAGTACCCACATACTAAGAGGAATGATTATCATCCTCACATACACACTCATACTCCCCGCTCTACGCATCATAACCAACCTCATCGGTGGCAAAGGCCATGGTAATGCCATCAGCCGCGCAGAACTATCAGCCATGGCTGAAGTCAGCTCACAATCTGGCGAACTAGAAGACGAAGAAAGCCGCATCCTCAAAAACCTCTTCATGTTTAAATCTTCTAAGGTCAGGGACATCATGACCCCTCGCACAGTCGTCTACGCCATGAGACAGAGCACCAACGTCGAAGACTTCCTCACAGAAGCCATGACCAAGCCATTCTCAAGAGTTCCTGTCTACGATCTCACTCGCGACCAAATCACCGGCTTCGTACTAAAAAGCGACCTCATGTCAGCCCGCCTCCAACAAGAAGACGATGCCAAAACCCTCGTAGACTTTATCCGTCCCATCAAAGCAGTCCTCGTAACAGACTCCATCTTCCACACCTTCAAAATCATGACCCAAGAGAAGCAACACCTCATGCTCGTAGTCGATGAATTCGGCGGCATGGACGGCGTCGTCTCCATGGAAGACGTCGTTGAAACCCTTCTAGGAATGGAAATTGTCGATGAAGCCGACCGCAACGAAGACATGCAAGTCCTCGCCAGAAACCTCTGGGCCAAACGCGCAAAAGCCATGGGTATCTCAGAAGAGAACCCCTCTACTGAAACACCCTAAACATCCTCCCTCTCATTGACAAAATCTGAGAGACAGATAATATCCCACTAGATATGGCAACCGCAAAAGATTCAAAAACACCCAAGTTCGTCAACCTCACACTCCGTGACGGTCAACAATCTACGCTCGCCCAAGAAGACTGGGTTTTTGACCCCGTAAACCTCTCCAAAGTCATCTCCGCATCCTACAAATCCGGGTTCTCAGGTGCAGAAATCGCTGGCGGCCAAAGCTTCCAGATCGCCATCAACTGCGGCTATAACCCATTCACCATCCTCAATGCAGTCAGCCACGCCATGGAATACGGCGGAGGAACACTCCGTAATGACTTCCACCTCCAAATGCTTTTCCGCGGCGCAAACGCACTCGGGTTCCGTCACTACGACAAAGACCTCATCGAGAAAACCCTCCAAGAATTCATCAAATGCGGTATCGACAAAATCCGCTTCTTCGATGCACTCAATGATATCGACAACCTCAAGCTCCCAGAATCCATCAAGGGCCAGAAAGGCATCACCCTAGAAGGCGCTCTCTGCTTCACCCACTACGCAGAACACCCAGACCGCTACACAGATGAATACTACGTAAACTACGCCCAAGCCCTCATCGCAGAAGGCTACACCGCCATCGGCATCAAAGACATGTCCGGCCAACTCACCGCAACCCGCGTTGCCTCCCTAGTCCCTGCACTCCTAGAAAAACTTGCGCCTAACAACATACCCCTCAGCCTCCACATCCACTCCACCCACCATGAGAACTCACTCGGAGCCATGCAAGAAGCACTCAAGCACGGAGTAGAAACACTAGAAACAACAGAAGGCACACTCGCAGGTGGCTCCGCTCACCACCCACTATCCAGCATCGACCCCAATCTAACAACAAACTCCACAGAATACGCAAATCTTCAGAAAACTATCGCCAAAATCTGGCCAGAAAACACAGACAGAAAAGACCACCAAATCCCAGACGAACTCAAACAACAACTCTGCGCCGCAGGCGTCCCAGGAGGAGCCATGCCATTCGTCATCCGTGACCTCAGCCAGCAAGAATCAACCATCAGAGCCAAATACCTCTCATCATCACACACCATAGATGGCAGATCAGAAAGAAACCTAGAAAAATTTGAAACCATAATTGACCTCTTCATCCAAGAGCTCAAACAAGTCTGCACAGACGCCAACCTCCCACTCCTCGTCACCCCAACCGCAGACATCTGCTGTAAACAAGCCATAGCCAACCTAGCCTTCGGCGCAGACCCATACTCCGGCACACTAGCAGGCAGATACCTTAACAACAGCGGACAACCTAACCCAGACGCCAGATTCACCAAGCTCATCCTCGGCTACTACGGCGAGCTAAAAGCATACGCAAAAGGCATCCAGCTCCATGCACCACAACCAGACATCATCACATTCTTTGAGGCGCACAACGCCACCCAGCTAAAAACCATCACCACCCACGCAGCAGAAAGCTCTACCGGTGATGACCTACGTGAAGCCCAGCAACAAGCCTGGAAACTCATCCAGAAACTCGGCGCCAGCGCACTCTCATTCGCCAGCTTTGACCAGCTCACAATCCTCTACGCCCTCAAGCCCTTCGCCCCCCAGGCATCCATGGACCCCATCCATAATGCCGTCCAGACCTACCTTGACCGCTCAGAAAACTCTAAAATAGACGGCCGCGGCAGTACATTCCCAGGCTACGAGTTCCTCATGCAGCCCCTCCTCTGCTACATGCGCTCCATGTTCGTCTTCAACAAGCAACTCGATGCCCAAGACATCGTAAACCTACCCATCAGTAGCTTCGGGTCCATCCAGTCCAGCCACCTCTACAACATCTACGTAGACCTCTCCATCTGGAAAAACGTCACCAACCTCAGCAACCACCTATCACTCCTTTGCTCATCATCACACATCTCAGATCAACTCACCCAGGCCGCCCAGTACGTCAGTGACAGTCTCGCAAAACTAGACCTCAGACCAGAGAAAAATGAGACCGCCAGCATCGACCAAGCACGCCAGAAATTCTCATCCTTCACCATCGCCGAGCTCTTCAGCAACCTCGCCCTGATCAACGCCTTCGTGAACGACGTCGCCAAGCACGCCACCAACCCAAGCCTCTACGCAGACCGCTGCCTCAGCATGGAAGACATCACCAAGTTCCTCAACCAGAAACCCACAGAAGCAGACCACTCCCCATGGCAGAAACGCGTCCGCCAGTCACTAGTCGGTAAACGCCTCCGCCTAGAATCAGACCTCCAAAAAAGACTCGAAGGATGGAGAAAATAAGCTCTAAAATTAAATCATCATAAACCCAATTCACATACACTATAATCCGCATCTGAGAAAACACACAAAGCTTAAAGCTCAGAAAGGGAATGGATGGCCAATAAAATCTAATAGTCTCTCCAAAAAGCACATCAACTGGATTATAGATAAGCTTTACGATAAATAAAAGACCCCTCCTTCAAGACCCTACTGTTTTACACACACTATTCTAAATACTTTTAATCTAATCGGTCATATGGTTTCTAAATAAATGAGACTTTCTTTTATCGCTTCTATTTTACTTTACTTCACTTTTTTTCTACCCCTGAATGCGATCGAAAATGGTGATGTTACCTCGACCTATAAAAATAAAAATGGGAGAAAAATAGAAAAATTATTTTGGTCAGACACTAAAGACAAATATGTATTAGTATCTTACCCTAAGAATTTTGACATCGCAAAAACTTACCATCTAAACTTCTGGTTTCCAGGCACCACTGGTAAGCCCAGTCAAGGTATCGAAGATGAAAACGACCAATATATAGGCATCGGACTATCCTACCTAAATGCCCCTATACTATCGACAGAGAGCTACACCAATACTCATTGGACCTTGTGCAGAAATGTTGAGAAATCAGTAGTTGATAGATTAAACCTGAAAGTAGGGAAGCGACTATTATCAGGAGTAAGCAAAGGTGGCTGGCTCGCTTTTGATATCTCCTTGAACCCTCCAGATGGACTCCACGGCATTGGGATTATCGCAGCGGGGAAATACACCCGTAATCATACTAACAAAGAATTTAAAGGCTCTAAATTAGCTATCTTTATAGGAACAGGAGAAACTGACTCTAACTATCCTCATGCCCAACTAGCAATACCCTTCTATAAAAAACACGGAGTAGAGTCTTTATGTTATGAAGAATGGTTAAGAGAAGGACATGTGAGCAAGATATCACCCAGAGTGAACGACTGGTTAAATGTTCAGGCAAAAAGAAGCGGGAATACTAAAGATCTATCCCTATACTGTAATACAATTGTTAATAAAAAACTAGAAGACATCAGCACAATTAAAGAAGATATAGAGAAATACATCGCCCTCAGGCATCTAATGAACTCACCACACACATCCTATGCTTCAAAAGAGATAAAAGATCATATTATAAATCTCAATAAAGAATTAATAAAACGAGATTCCATCAAAATATGGTTGGTGGATTATAATAAAATTAGAAACCTCGTAAAAGTTGAGGCTACAATATTCCATCGAGGTAACATTGATGCTCCTAAACTGAAACCAATCGTTGACCAGTATCAACTCATCGCAAATAATTCTCAATTTCCCAATATTAAAGCCCGGGCAGCATACGCTTACCTCAGAATGGCTAAGCTATATACCATTCAGAAATTACTAGAGATATCACAAAAAGCTCCCGACTACGTGAAACTCCAAAACCAATTCGACGATCTACAAGCTCAACTCATAGGCACTAGTAAACTAGAGGCTAAAGAGTCTCTAATAAAATTACAACAACTTGCAAATGAACTAAACACTTATAGAAATAAATTATCAATGAAAGCTTTCTACGATGTTGAATGGCATAATAAATTCGAAATAGCCCCATCAATGGACTCCATCATCAAAAGAGATAAATTAAACGCTAAACCTAAGCAGGCTTATTCAGGTATCGCCTACTAAAATTTATTACTTCAACAAAGACTTTCAAAAGTCATTCCTTCTGAGAAAATTAAATAATATAAGCTACATATCATTTTGACACAAAACTATAACAGAACTCAGCCCTATAATTCTATATAATATTCAAGATGAATCATCTACTCAAACCCTTAGATTTCTTCAAAAGCCTCTCATATCTACCCTCATCCAGATCATAACCTTTCCCTATCATCTTAACCTTTGGCCTTCGCTTCCTTCAAACAAGCCACCATCGTCCTTCCAAAAACTCTTCTTGAAATACCCCCCATCCCCTTTAGAAGTAAGTCATGTCACTGCCCACATCACTACTCGTCGCCACCAGAAACACCCACAAGACCAGTGAAATCCAGTCCATGCTCGGAGACGGATACCAAGTCACAGACCTCACCTCCGGAACATTCCCAGACGTTGCAGAAACAGGCACAACCTTCCTAGAAAATGCCACTCTCAAAGCAGTAGAAATCAGCCTAGGCACCCCTGGCATAATTCTCTCAGATGACTCTGGGCTGGAAGTAGATGCACTCAACGGCGAGCCTGGAGTCTACTCAGCACGCTACGCAGGAACAGATGGAGACAACGAGGCAAACAACGCCAAACTCCTAACAGAACTCTCTAAACTCCGCACCGCAGACCCTGACACTCCAAATAGCGCCAGATTCAAATGCGTCATGGTCATCGCAGAAAATGGCAACCGCCTCGCCCACTTCGATGGTAGCGTGGAAGGATCCATCATCTCCGAAATCACAGGAGACAAAGGCTTCGGCTACGACCCACTATTCATTCCAGAAGGACACGACCAAACCTTCGCACAACTCGGAGACAACATCAAAAACCAACTCAGCCACCGCGCAAAAGCCCTCCAACAAGTCATCACATGGTTAGAAAATAGATAACCGCACACCCCTATGAAACACCATCTATCCAGACTAATCTTACTCATCCTCCTCTCAGCAAGCATACCCTCCTCCGCACAAGGCCCCAGCATCACAACCCCCACAGCTAACGCCCACCATCCTACCTCTGGAACCCGCAACATCGACCCTACCACCCAGCCCATAAACCCATTCTTAAAAATCAAATACCCCTGGCACACCAACATCACCGTATCCTTATTCTGGATAGGAGAAAAACCCACAGAGCGTAACCCCACACCTAACCATGCCAGCTCATGGGATACCAATTGGCAAAAAAACTACGGTGGCTATGACAACCCAGACCCAGCAGCTCGCACAGGCTACCTTCCTAAGGCATTCATCCCTCGCCTAAACCCATTCTACATCGCCCTCCCCTACAATGACTGCATCAACCACAAATCTCACAAGCCAGAAGCCAAGTCAATCATCCCATGGTTCAAACGCGTCAACCCTAAGCCCGGAAAAACTTCCTGCAAAGGCAGATGGATCAAAATAGTCCAGAATAAGAAAGTCTGCTACGCCCAATGGGAAGACTGCGGACCATTTCACACCGATGATTACAACTACGTATTCAAAAACCAAAAACCTAAAAACAAACAAAATAAAAATGCAGCCCTAGACATCTCACCAGCTGTTAGAGACTACATGGGCATCAAATCTGGCTCAGTAGTCCACTGGAGATTCATAGACTTCGCAGAAGTCCCTAAAGTCGGACCCTGGACACTTTACGGCACCAACAACCCATTCAGAAACCCCAGAAAAGACCCGGACTACGAAGCGAAAATCAAATACATGAGGCACCTTCAAAAAATCCGAGACAACTACAGAATCCACCGCTAACCCATGACCCTATTCTCTAAAATATTCACCATCTGGAGCCTCATCAAGATAGCCGCCATCCTTACCATCATCTTCATCTCGCTCTTCCTCATACTCATGTGGCAAGCAAATTCAGCCGCACAGTCAGCAGGAAAAAACAACCTCTACGACAACATCGCCAATATCCCCACAGAACTGGAAAACCCCAAACGAGTCGCCCTAGTCTTTGGTTGCGCAGAGAAAATCAACGGCAGAGCCAACCTCTACTTCAAATACAGAATAGAAGCCGCCCATGAACTCTGGAAAGCAGAAAAAGTCAGAGGCTTCATCGTCTCCGGAGACAACAGTCGTGACGACTACAACGAACCACAAGACATGAAACAAGCCCTCATCAAAAAGGGCGTCCCTGCAAACAAAATCATCTGCGACTACGCAGGCCTCCGCACCATGGACTCAGTCATCAGAGTAGAGAAAATTTTCGGCATCAGCAGAGTCATCCTCGTATCTCAGAAATTCCATAACGAGCGTGCCGCATACATTGCACAGCACCGCGGTATAGATGCCATCGGCTACAATGCACAAAACGTCACAGGCAAAAAAACCCAGAACCGCGAATACCTAGCCAGAGTCAGAATGTGGGCAGACGAAAATATCCTAAAAACCACCCCTAAATACCTTGGAGAAAAAGAAACCCTCACCTTTTGATTCAAAGAAAAACAGTCAAAACAAACGGCTCCCCATTCATTACACTAAAGCGTGATCCCTAACAATTCAGGAGTCGCCTCTCTAGGCCTAGCAGTTAGAATATCTGGCCCATCTTTAGTCACCAGAACAGTATGCTCAAAGTGAGCAGAGTTTTTCTTATCCCCCGTAATCACTGTCCAGCCATCGTCTAAAATTCTAACACGTGGAGTCCCTAGATTAATCATCGGCTCCACAGCCAAAACCATCCCCTCCACTAACCGCGGAGTTTTACCCGCAGGTCGATAATTAGGAACAGACGGCTCCTCATGCAGATCTCTACCCACTCCATGACCCACAAACTCCTTAACCACAGAAAAGCCGAACGGCTTCACATAGTCTTCCACCGCACCACACAAATCGCCAAGATATTCACCTTCTCTGGCAAATGACATCGCCTCATAAAGTGACTGCTCAGTGACTGCGAGAAGCCGCTTACTCTCATCATCCACATTACCTACAGCCACTGTAGTCGCATTATCACCTATCCATCCATTCAGCGTAATCCCAACATCAACACTAATAATATCTCCATCTCCTATCACGTAGTCACCACCGATACCATGAACAACTTCAATATTTGGCGAAATACAAGTATAACCTGGAAATCCACGATAACCAAGAAACGCACTCTTACAATTACGCTCTTTCATCAGCTCAGCAGCATAAAGATCCACTTCCTTAGTCGTCTTCCCTACATCGATAAATTTAGCCACATTCTGCAAGATCTCGCTCGCCGTCTCACACGCCACACGCATCTGAGCAATCTCATCAGGACTCTTGATGATAATTCCATTTCTTGATCTCTTACGCTTAGCCATCACTTATCCTTCTACAATAGTTTGAATCTCCGAAAAAACATCCCCAGGAGATTTTGTCCCATCCACAACGTTGAGTATCCCAAGTGACCTATAATAATCAAACAATGGAACAGTCAGCTCCTCATAGTTCTGATATCTCACCTTAAAACTCTCTAACGCATCATCCGCTCTAGAAACAAGAGCCTCTTCTCCACACTCCGGACACACCCTTTCTGAGAGATCATTGACAGCGATCGTAACACCACATGATGAGCACTCTCTACGCTTCGTTATCCTTCCCTCCAGCGCCTCACGCGGAACATCAAGCGCAATCACCAACCCCGGCCTAGCTAGCTCTTGCAGCGTCTCAGCTTGCTTAAGCGTCCGAGGGAACCCATCCATCAGCCATCCTTCAGAATTTCCATCTAGCCACTCACCCACCATCTTTAAAATCGTCTCATCTGGCACATAGCGTCCACTATCGATATAGCTCTTAGCCTCTAATCCCACTTCAGAACCCTTCTCTATTTCTAAACGCAGTAACTTCCCTGTCCCCAGACAAGGGATCCCAAGTTTCTCTGCCAGCCTTCTGGCTTGCGTCCCTTTTCCACTCGCGGGTGGACCTAGCAGGATTACGTTGTTCTTTTTCATCTGTCTGGGTTAGCGATTAAAATAATCAGTGGTCGAACCATTTCTGGGACGACCACTTTTAAATGTTTATGTAAGTTGAAGTGCCGTCTATTTCCCCTGGAGCATCATTGCTACAATTCCAAGAATAAAGAGAATCGCAATAACTGCCATGAGATAAATCATGTTGTTACTAGACTTGTTTGCCGCATTAAGCTGCTTGCGCTCCTGACGACCCTTGATCTTTCCTTTTCTCAGGAATCCATCGTAGTTCTTCTGGAGCAAATGAGTCTCAACTTGGCGCATCACATCTAAGATAACACCTACCATAATAAGCAAACTCGTTCCACCGAAGAACTGAGTCACTGCCCCATCTAGCGGCGCACCGATGATCCCACGTGGCA
This sequence comes from Akkermansiaceae bacterium, assembly GCA_023300205.1. Classification (GTDB taxonomy): domain Bacteria; phylum Verrucomicrobiota; class Verrucomicrobiia; order Verrucomicrobiales; family Akkermansiaceae; genus Rubritalea. The sequence goes on from JALZVD010000155.1 coordinate 17,994, forward strand.
TCTGAGAGATAATATAAGGAAGAATAAAGATAACCGTTAGGAATACAGCACCCGCAAATGTAAGACGCGTCATCGTGAAGTCGAGGAATTTAGCCGTAGGCTGACCAGGTCGAATTCCTGGGATATATCCACCACCACGCTTAAGATTCTCTGAGATTTCTGATGGATTGAACATCGTAGCCACCCAGAAGTATGAGAAGAAGAAGATCATTGCACCAGCAATCAGGTAATACCAGATATCCTGCATAGAAAGAATGTTACCTAGCGTCACCGCCCACTGCGCACCACCAGAGATCATCTGAGCAAGTGCTGTAGGTATACCCAGAATCGCTGTTGCAAAAATGATCGGCATCACGTTAGCATAGTTAATCTTAAGCGGGAGATACTGAGTGTTTCCACCAGTCTGCTTTCTCCCCTGTGTGCGCTTAGCATACTGAATAGCGATTCGGCGTTGAGCCTGTGTAAGAGCGATAGTCGCTGCAATAATAAAGATAAGGAAAGCAAATAAACCAACCGCGAAGATCGCACCACCAGTACCTCCACCAATGATAAGCGTGTTCCAGAGAACTGCGAGCGCAGAAGGAAGTGAAGAAATAATGTTGACCGTAATAATGATAGACGTTCCGTTTCCGATACCGTTTTCAGTCATCTGGTCACCTATCCACATAAGTAGTAATGTTCCCGTTACAATGGTAAGCGTAAAGATCGCTACAAATGAGAATTGTGAATAATCAGATGATACAACATCACCAATTTCACTAATACCACTGAAGAAAGGAAGTGTTCCTGGACTTGTATAAACTTGGTTCGCTAAGAAGCCACCCTGAATCACCGCAATAAGAATAGTGATGAATCTTGTGTATTGATTAATCTTCTGCCGTCCACCATCTTCCCTAGAAAGACGTGATAACTTAGGTACAACCGCTGTCATCAACTGCATCAAGATAGATGCAGAAATATAAGGCATGATACCAAGAGCAAAAATACCCAGCTGCTGGAGACCACCACCTGAGAAAATAGTGATCATAGTATTGAGAATATTCCCACCACCATCAGAACCTTTCGCCTCCTTATCAGCGATGTAGAGGTCAATGACATTGGAGTCTATACCAGGCATTGTAATATAAACACCAAGACGGACTACGACAATCATCACCAACGTGAAGATAATACGCTCACGTAGTTCAGCTACTTTCCATGTATTCGCAAAAGCGGAGATCATTATTTTTTATCTGTGTAAAGTTGTTCGGACGTTTTGTAATAAACCAGCAAGGAAGCGCAACTATTATCGCTGAGCCTCCCTACCAAAAAGTGGTAAAAGTATCCTCGCTAGCAAGTAATACTAGCGCAGGATACTTGAAAAGTTTTGTTCAAATCAGATAGTGGACAATTAAGAAATTGTGCCGCCAGCCGCTTCGATCTTAGTCTTAGCTCCCGCTGAAATAGCGCTTACTGAAACCGTAAGTTTCTTATTTAAGTTACCGTTTCCGAGAACTTTGATCTGATCAAAAGCACCCTTTACAAGGCCTCTCTCACGGAGTGTCTCTTCATTAACAGTTGCTCCCTCTTCGAAAAACTTCTCGAGGTGTGCTGTGTTAACTACGACTACTTTGTCCGCAAAACGAACATTGTTGAAGCCACGCTTAGGTAGACGACGGTGAATAGGCATCTGACCACCCTCAAAGCCAACGCGAACGCCGCTTCCAGAACGAGCCTTTTGACCCTTGTGACCCTTACCAGATGTCTTACCTTGACCAGAGCTTTCACCTTTACCAAGACGCTTAATCTTGTGTGTTGCTCCTTTGTTAGGCTTCATTGTATGAAGATTCATAATATTGATTTCTATAAGTTTAGATTAAAGTGCTTTCTCCTTGAAGAGACCGCGTGACTTGAGAACCTGCTCACGTGTGCGGAGAGTCTTAAGAGCCTCTACTGTTGCTTTCACAACATTCGCGTGGTTGTTAGATCCGAGTGACTTAGCTAGAACATCCTTGATGCCTACTGCCTCACAAACTGCACGGACACCACCACCTGCGATGACGCCTGTTCCCTCAACAGCTGGCTTAAGTAGAACCTTACCACCACCATGCTCAGCATATGTCTCATGTGGAATTGTTCTATTGTCTACCAGTGAAATACGGTGTAGCTGACGACGTGAGTCAATGCTAGCCTTGCGGATACATTCTGCAACTTCGTTTGCTTTACCGAATCCTACACCAACACGGCCTTCGCCTGTGCCAGATACTAGAAGTGCAGAGAAGCTGAAACGACGTCCACCTTTCACTACCTTCGCACATCGGTTGATGAATACTACCTTCTCAACTAACTCAACACCGTCTTCGGTCTTAGGCTTAGCTGGAGCTTGACGAGGTGG
>JALZVD010000156.1 GCA_023300205.1 Akkermansiaceae bacterium
TACTACTTTTTGCAGAACGAGGATTTAGTAGGAAAGGACAATACAGCCTTCTTGGAGTCTATTGGAGCGGATGAAAATGACAGAGAAAGAGTAGATGATTTTACGAAGCAAACGTATGGTGCTTCTCTTGGAGGTCCAATCGTAAAGGATAAAGTATTTTTCTTTGCTAACGTAGAAATACAAGGAGATGAGACTCCTTCACCTTTCAATTTCGACCAGTATGAAGGAGATTCAAACGAAGCAGATATAGAGAATCTACGCAATACTTTGATAAGTGACTACGGTTACGATCCAGGTACATTTGGAAATACTTCTGACAATCTTGATGGTGTTAAGCTTTTTGGTAAGTTAGATATCAATCTTAACCAAGACCACAAATTAACACTGCGTCATCAATATACTAAAGCAGAACAATTCAATAGAAATGCAGGATTTTCAAGTAGAATTAATTTCTCGAATAATGGAGTATTTTTCCCATCTACTACCAATTCATCTGCAGTAGAATTAAACTCTAACTTCAACAACAAGATGTCTAATAATTTAATTATTGGATATACTACAGTGAATGATGATAGAGATCCACTTGGCGATGCATTTCCATTCGTAGTGATTAGAGATGGAGGAAATAATTCTATTCGTTTCGGTTCAGAACCTTTCTCAACTGGAAATGTATTGGAACAGAAAATTTTCACATTAACTGATAACTTTAAAATCTATAAAGGAAAGCATACGTTTACGATCGGTACACACAATGAATTCTACGACATTCGTAATGTATTCGTTCGTCAAAATTTTGGAGATTATGATTTTGCGTCATTGGATGACTTCTTGACTGGCGCTGCTCCAATTCAATATGATAGAACATATTCTCTTGTAGATGATGTTACAGGTGACGACACTGCCGCTGCAGCAGCATTTGGTGCCATTCAACTCGGACTTTATGGACAAGATGAAATCGAAGTGACTGACAAGCTTACTATTACAGCTGGATTAAGATTAGATTTACCTATTATCACAGATGATCCATTAGAACCTACAGGATTTAATTCTGAAACAGCACCTATTTTAGAGGATGCATATCCTGAATTTGAAGGAGAGGTTGTAGCAGGAGTTGCTCCAGAAGGACAGCTTATGTTTAGTCCTAGATTAGGATTCAATTATGATTTAGGAAAAGGTTCTAAATTGAGAGGTGGTGTTGGAATTTTCACAAGTAGAATTCCTTTTGTATGGCCAGGTGCAATCTTTAATAATAATGGTCAAACTCTTACAAATCTTGATGAAGACGACATTGACAATTTAGTATTTATTGCTGATGTAAATAATCAATATACATTGGAGGATCCTACTACTCCAAGTGGAGAACTAAATATCTTTACTGCTGATTTCAGATACCCACAGGTACTTAAAGCAAACCTGGGTTACGATACTAATTTAAGCGGTTGGGCTCTTTCTCTAGAGGGGTCGTTTACAAAAACGCTTAATAATGTTCGTTATACTAATGTCAATACCTCAACTGAGGTTATTGGTAATTTTACTGGATCAGGAGATGATAGACCCATTTTTGACAGAGCAGAGTTGGACAATACACAAGTTAGTGCTGTTTATCTAGGTTCAAATACAAGTGAAGGATATGGATACAATTTAACAGCAAGTGTTCAGAAAGACATCATACCAAATTTAAATCTATTTGCAGCTTATAACTATGGTGACTCTTACGCATTATTTGAAGGAACATCTAGCCAAAATTCATCTCAATGGAGAGGCGCGGTAAATGTTGATGGTAGAAATAATGCATCATTTGGCCGTTCTGACTTTGCGCAAGGACACAAAGTTATTGGTTCTTTAAACTATGCTTTGGATTGGGGTAAAGGCTTGACTAAAACAACAATCTCTTTGTTTTATAATGGGAATAGCGGTATCGCGCATTCTTATGTTATTGGAAATGGGGAGAACCTAAACAATGAAAGTGGTTCTACTGGTAGATCTAGAGGCCTAGTTTATGTTCCGACTGATGCAAACGATATCAATTTGGTAGACATTTTAGATGGTGATGATAATGTAGTTTCAACAGCTGCAGAACAGTGGGACAATCTTAACGCGTTCATCGAAGATGATTCGCACCTATCAGACAGAAGAGGAGACTATGCGGAGAAGAATGGTGGAAGAGCGCCTTGGGTAAATTTCTTAGATTTAGCGATCAGACAAGACTTTGGATTATCATTAGGAGAGAAGACGCATAAGTTCCAACTTTCTTTTGACGTATTCAACTTAGCTAACTTATTGAACTCTAGCTGGGGTGTTAGATATAACGTACCTGGTGATTTCAACAATTACGAATTGTTGAGTTTCGAAGGCTTTGAAGCTGATGGAACTACACCAAGATACAATTACAATGAAAGCGGAGAAAATATTGATACTTATGATATCAGTGCATTTTCTTCTAGATGGCAAGCAAGAGTTGGAGTAAGATATATCTTCAACTAAGTTTACATTTATTGAAATACAAAAAGGCTCCATGCGAAATTCGTATGGAGCCTTTTTTTGTTTTCTATGTGTAGTGTTCATTTACTTTGAATTCGAAACATGTTCGTTGTTTTCA
>JALZVD010000157.1 GCA_023300205.1 Akkermansiaceae bacterium
TTTATCGTTAACAAAAATTGGTTGCCGACTGTTTTATTCATCAAATTTATGCCTGCTAGATGGGTAGATAGGATATTTTATAAAAAGTTGTTCTGTTGATATCTTGAATTATTATGTGCCGAAGCTTTAGTACTTATTACTAACTACATTTCATATACCAATCAAAAGTGTATTTTTTATCATGCTGTTAGCTTTGTTGAAAATATATGATGCGCAATTAGACCATTTGTAGTATAAAATGGCGTGCAAGATTTTAGATAGAACTGATCAAGGTCAAGGTGATCGCCCGCTGCGTACCATTACTGATCCAACGGATCGATATAGGAAAGGAACTGTCTAAAATTGGAGACAGCATGTAAAATTTCTGTATGATAGCCTTAGCTATTAGGTCCCGATAGCTATCGGGATTTAACTTGCCTATGCCGCCCGGCAGGCGAAGAGACCTCTGCCTACCGCAGGCAGGGTGATTGTTTGTATCAAAATATATGCATCATTTTAAATTTCAAATAGTAATAGCCCAGTTGATTGAGGGTGCTGGAAAACAACTATTTAAAAAAAAACTAAAGATGCCTTAATGGTTACTTCGAGCCTTAAAGACTGCATTCTGCACATTCTCCTATTAATAGAAAATTAGTAGACTGTATCTTATGATTTGGGAGCGAAGGTATCTTTACTTCAAAGGTTAGACATTCAATCTTACCACAATCACTGCATTGAAAATGGGGGTGTGAATCTGTATGATGACCAGGGCTACAGTTACTGCATCTTGCATACCATTTGAGCCCGTCTTTATCCATAAATGAGTGTATAATTCCATCCTCTTCCAAACGTTCAAGAATTCTATATACTGTAGTTTTATTCATTTTTTGGTGAAGCTGTTTTATTAAAGCTTTCACAGAAATAGCATTATCACTATGTTCAAAAGAAGTAAGTAGAGCTTTGACAGATTTTGTTTTTCTTATAATTGGCATACACAAAACTAATGCAACTAAGTTGCAAAAACAAATTTTTTTCATAGTTTTGCAACTCGGTTGCGTTAATAGTTTGACCCACTACATTTTTTAGACACTTATTTTATTGAATGGCGCAAATAGAATAGATTTTATTCGATTTCAACGGAGGAGAATTAGTAAACCACTTGTATTATGAAATTATCCAAAAGATATAGAATAGAAATGACTGAAATCAAGTTGATCGACCGCTGCGTAGTAATATTGATCCGGCGGATCAATATTGGAAGGTACTGTCTAAAATTGGAGACAGCATGAAAGATCACTGTATGATAGTCTTAGCTATCGTGTCCCGATGGCTATCGGGATTTAACGCAGAGATCGGTCATTTATATCTAAATAGGTGGGTAATTTATAGTCCAATTGATATAACTAGGATCTTGCAGTCCAAAATCGATAATTAAACAAACAATCATGGAGTGAGAATAATCTGAAAATTGGAACACTCTAAATGTATGAAGAAAAATAGAAGCTATAAGAATAGGAGTTTGTGAATATACAAGACTGTTTAAGAATAAGTATGTCCTGATTAAACAGGCAAAAGTTTGAGTTTTGCAATTGTGGACGAACAATGAAGGAAATTGCTTAGTTACATGTAATAAATACGATTTTTTGAAGGAACGGATTTAAATCAACAAATGAACTTGAAAATATTTTTAAAATCGGATATTCTTGGTGCTATGGCAAGTGCACTTTGTGCTATTCATTGTTTAGCCACCCCTTTTTTGTTTATAGCGCAAAGTTGTTCGACGGCTGGATGTTGTGAAGCTAGTCCTTTCTGGTGGAGTGCGATAGATTATTTATTTATAGGGATTACGTTTTTTGCTGTTTATCAATCAGGTAAAAAATCGAGTAAAGCTTGGTTAAAATATAGCTTGTTTGCAACATGGAGTCTGCTTTCATTTATAGTTTAGAATGAAAAAATTGGATTCTTAAACATATCTGAATCATGGAAATATTTGTTATTGGAGGAAGCATATACCAATGATGCATCCCTTATAATAGTGACGCATGATGATCGTTTGAAATCCGAGATCAGCGACTGTATAGAACTACCAGTATCTATTAATTCAAAATGAGATGTTAGGAAAGATTGCCTGGAAAAACTTTGTTCGTAAACCACTTAGTACGGCGTTATGTATCAGTCTACTACTCTTTGGAGTTGGAATTATTTCTTTGTTGCTTGTAATCCAGAATGAACTAGAACAAAAGTTTGAACGTGATTTAAAAAATATTGATTTAGTATTAGGCGCAAAAGGTAGTCCTTTGCAACTAGTACTCTCTGCAGTTTATCATTTGGATTCAGCGACAGGAAATATCAAGTTGGCAGATGCTCGTAAGATTATGGAGAGTCCACAGGTGAAAAAGGCAATTCCTTTGGCGTATGGTGATTCTTATAAAGGGTATCGTATTTTAGGGACAACGACAAACTATCTGAAAAAGTATGATGCTCAATTAGCACAAGGGCTAGCCTTTTCATAGTCCATGGAAGTGACTATAGGTGCGAATATTGCTAGAAAAGAAGAGCTTAAAATTGGCTCTGTTTTTTTCGGGACGCACGGAGAAGTGAAAAAGGGACATCTTCATGGCGAGCATCACTATACAGTCGTCGGAATATTAGAGAAAACGAATACAGTATTAGATCATTTGATATTGACTAATATTGAGAGCGTATGGCAAGTCCATTCAAATCATGATTCGCACCAACATCCGATTGATACTCTTCATGCATTAGCGCTGAATTTAGACCATAATCACAATCATCAGCACAACCATACTAAACATGTAGTTACTGCTGACAGTTTGGAGATTACAGCGGTTTTATTGAAGTATAAATCTAAAAGATCTATGTTAAGTATGCCACGAATTATCAATGAGCAAACGAATATGCAAGCTGTTATACCAAATCTGGAAATCAATAGATTGTTTTATATGCTTGGTGTTGGTATGACAACCTTAAAATTGATAGACGGAGGAGTTATGTTAATGGCTGGGTTTAGTGTATTTTTTGTTCTTTTTAGCCGACTACGAGATCGAAAACACGAGTTGGCACTGATGAGATCAGTAGGTTATCGACCAAGACATTTGTTTGGGCTTTTAATTTTAGAAGGATTACTGTTAACGGCCACGGGGTATATTCTTGGATGGTTGTTGAGCAGATTTGGGATTTATTTTATTAACCTACGAGCTGAAAACGACTTTAACCTTCAGTTTGGAGGCGATTGGGTAGAGGGAGAAGGTTGGTTACTATTGCTAACTTTTCTTGTAGGATTGGTCTCTGCTTTAATACCTGCTTGGCGTGCAATGCAATTGGATATATCAACTATTTTATCAAAAAGTCGAACTTAATATGACCATGAAAATTAAACTCTTTATTGCGTTAATCTTAATAGTAGGTGTATTTATTCAAACTAGACTGTTTGTCCATTTTGATTATGGACAAACAGATCATCAGGAGGAGGTAAAGATTGAAGCAAGCAAAAGTGATTTTATGCAAGCTAATCTCTCTGTCAAAAGCGACTATTTTATAAGTGATACCATCTATCGTTGGAATGATCAGTTATTAGATTGGGTTGAAACGAATGCTTCACCGGATTATCATGTTCAGTTTGTTAGTAATAAGATTTTTCATCATGCCTTATCTGAACCTATTGCAGTAGATTGGAAAGTGCTAATGGATATTGAATACAAGCTTAGATACTTTTCGGAAATGGATATGGAGATGTATGCTCCTATATTTCCTAAATCCGTTGAAGATTTGCACGAAAGAGAAGTAGTCATTGAAGGATTTGTTATTCCATTAGATGCCGAAGAAGAAATAATCTCTCTCTCTTTCAATCCGTATTCGTCTTGCTTCTTTTGTGGAAAAGCAGGTCCAGCTTCCATAATCAGTATGTACCTAAAGAAAAAACGAAATCGCTACAAAATAGATGATTTTATTAAATTCAAAGGCACTTTACATCTCAATAAAGATGATCCAAACGAATTCTATTATATTCTTAAAAACGCCCAAGAAGTCTAAATTTTGAATATAACGTCTAAGTGATTCCAAGCTTTCTCATGATTTTCAACTTTCTAGCCAAGCAAATTAAACTAAAAAAAGTCCAGTCAAACGACTGAGCTCTTTTTGTACCTCCGGAGGGAACCTGCCGGCAGGTCGGACCTCACTCCCGAAGTGAGTTTAATTTATTTTTTAAAAATTCTTTACTAACTCCAGATTTTAAATATTTTTCTCTTGCACGGGCTAAGGGTCTGGTGGGGAAAGCTTTTTGATGAAATAAAGTGAAAGGAGCATATGGTTTTGTAGTCTTATTTCTACCAGTGTTGTATTCAATAATTCTTCTATCAACATTGTTCGAGAGGTCAACATAGATATAATTTCTATTATTGGAGGATATGGCGTAGACATAGAACATATAGTATGATTTAATATTAAAAAAGCCCAGTCAAATGACTGAGCTCTTTTGTACCTCCGGAGGGAATCGAACCCTCACTCCCGAAGGAACTGGATTTTGAATCCAGCGCGTCTACCAGTTCCGCCACAGAGGCATGCGGTGATATTGCTCGGCAAAAGTATCTAAAATATAGCGTTCGCACAAGCCAAAATTAGATTATTTACATACTAAAGTATTGTGGTCTTTCGAGACATCAAAAAAAAGCCAAAA
>JALZVD010000158.1 GCA_023300205.1 Akkermansiaceae bacterium
ACTGTGATGGTGATCGGAGCGGGTGAGATGAGTAGGATTACGTTGCAGAGTATGGTTCTGAGAGGTGTGAAGAAGGTTTATGTAACGAACCGATCTTATGATAAGGCTGAGGCTTTGGCGAGTGAGGTGGGTGGAGAAGCGGTGAAATTTGATGAATGGTCTAAGGTTTTAGGTTGTGTGGATGTGGTTATTTCTTCTACTGGAGCGACTGAGCCGGTGGTGAGAGTGGCGGATATAGAGGCGGTGAGGAGGTTGCGGAAGTATAGGCCATTGTTTATGATAGATATTGCGGTTCCTAGGGATATAGAGCATGCTGTGGGTGAGATAGAGGAGGTGTATCTTTATGATTTAGACACGCTTCAAGAGCAGGTGGATGAGGGGCATGCTAGGCGCCAGGCTGAGGTGAGTGAGTGTGAAAAAATCATCGATGTAGAGGTGGAGAAAATTACGAATCAACAGAGAAATGATGTCTAAGTTAGAGAATAGAGAGAGTAAGAAGAAGCTTGTTGTGGGAACGCGAGGGAGTGCGTTGGCGCTGGTGCAGGCGGATATGGTTGAGAGGCTTCTGGGGGAGAGATTTCCTGAGTTGGAGATTGTGAGGAATGTGATTGTGACGACTGGTGACCGCAGGACAGATGTGGCTCTTAGCGAGGTGGCTAAGGTGGAGGGTGTGCTGGATAAGGGGGTGTTTACTAAGGAGCTTGAGGTGGCTTTGGAGGCTGGAGAGATTGATTTGGCGGTGCATAGTTTGAAGGATGTTCCTACGGTTTTACCTGAGGGGTTTGAGATTTGTTCTGTGCTTGAGCGTGCTCCTGTGAATGATGTTTTGATCACGAAGGTGGCGGGCGGACTGGAGGGGCTGAAGGAGGGGGCTACGGTGGCGACGAGTTCTGTGAGAAGGCAGAAGATGTTACAATGGATGCGACCGGATATAAAGGTGGTGGACATTAGGGGGAATGTTCCTACTCGCTTGCGTAAGCTGGCTGAGAGTGATGAGATGGATGCGATTATTTTAGCTGAGGCTGGACTGGTACGATTGGGTTATGATGCTCTGGGGGAGATGGTGACTGAGGCGGGGATTGTGTATGGTGCGATGATTGACCCTGAGAGGTTTTTGCCAGCTGCTGGGCAGGGCTGTGTGGGGATAGAGGTGAGGGAGGATGATGCGGCTACGATAGGGTTTGTGAAGGAGATTTGTCATGAGGCTACGTTTACGAGGGTTTGTGCTGAGCGAGAGTTTTTACGTTTGTTAGATGGTGGTTGTCACACGCCGGTGGGAGTGGCTACGCAGTTGTTTGGGGATAAGATTTTGATGGAGGGTATTGTCTTTCCTGAGGGTGAGGGTGGCGGTGATCCATATCAGGCGGAGGCTAGTGGGAATGCTAGTGATGCATTGAAGGTGGCAGGGGAGCTTTTTGCAGGGTTGAGTATCTAAGAGTTAATAGAAGAAAATTATGAGTGAGGAATTAAAAGGTAAGCGAGTGGTGGTTACGAGAGCGTCATCACAGGCGGGGCAACTTAAGAGTTTGTTAGAGGCGAGGGGTGCGGATGTGTTAGAGATTCCTACGATTAAGATTTTGGCACCACAGACTGAGGCTGAGCAGCGTGAATTTGTGGAGCATGTGTCTCATGTTCATACTTATGATTGGTTGGTATTTACGAGTGTGAATGGTGTGGAGCAGTTTTTTGAGTCATTCTTTAAGGCTTATGCTGATGCGAGGAGTTTGGGTGGAGCTAAGATCGCGGCTGTTGGTCCTAGTACTGCGGCGAAAATTAACTCGTATCGTTATGCGGTGGATTTGATGCCTACTAAGTATGTGGGTGAGGAGCTGGTGAAGGAGTTTGCTGATAAGGAGAGTATTGAGAACCTTACTGTGATGTGGGTGCGAGGCAGTGAGGCTAGAGATGTGGTGTTCCATGGACTGACTGCTCTGGGTGCGATTGTGGATGAGTGTATTGCTTATGAGACGGTGGCTGAGACTGAGGATGTGACGGGTGACCGTAAGCGTCTGAGTGAGGAGGGAGCTGATTATATTTTGTTTGCGAATGGAGCGGGGGCGAGGAATTTCTTTGAGAATGGGAATGTGCTTCCTGCTGGGTGTAAGATAGCGAGTATAGGGAAGATAACTTCTGAGACTCTTCGTGAGCTGGGGCAGACGGTGGATGTGGAGTCTGATGAGAGTACGATGGAGAGTTTGGTGGATGCTGTTTGTTAGGTTTTAGGGGCTGATAGCTATGATTTCATGCAGGGTGATGTGGATACCGGTGTTTTTGTCTAGGTTAAGGAGAGCGCTTTATGGTATGAAGTGCATGAGATGGAAGAAGCTGGAGAGAATGATAAGAAGCAGAAGCGAGATGAGAGGGAGAAATTGCTTTCTCATGGCTTTGCTAAGACTAGGAAGAGCCTGATCGCTAGGCTTGATAACTGGGAAGATCAGCGGACTTGGGATGATTTTTATCAGACGTATTGGCGGTTGATTTACTCGGTGGGTTTGAAGTCTGGGTTGCGCTCTGAGGAGGCATTTGATTGTGTTCAGGAGACGATTTTATCGATAGCGAAGCAGAGTAAGAAGAAGATGTATGATCCTGAGCAGGGGTCATTTAAGACGTGGTTGATGAATATGACGCGCTGGCGGATCAATGATCAGTTCCGCAAGCGTAAGAAGGATACGGCGATGTCTGCTGGGTTTGAGGGGGATGATACAAGAAAGACTGCAATTATTGATAGGGTGGCAGATCCTAAGGGTGATACGCTGGATAGGCTATGGGATGCGGAGTGGAAGCAAAATCTGGCAGAGGCTGCACTGGATAAGGTGAAGGGGCAGGTGTCTCCTAAGCAGTATCAGATTTTTGATTATTATGTGGTGAAGCAGTGGGATGCTAAGAGGGTGCAGGATCTTCTGGGTGTGAGCATGGCTCAGGTGTATCTAGCTAAACACCGGGTGGGGTCTGTGTTGAAAAAAGAGATCGCCAAGCTAGAGAAAGAATAATCTACTGTTATTTAAGATGGCTTCCACGATCAGATCCGAGATACATATACCAGACCATGAGGTTCTGCGTAAGATCGGTGGCGGAGCTTATGGTGAGGTATGGATGGCACGAGGAGTGACTGGAGCTCTGCGTGCTGTGAAGGTTGTTTGGCGTGAGGATTTCGAGGATGAGCGTGGGTTTGAGCGTGAGTTTGAGGGGATTTTAAAGTTTGAGCCTATTTCACGAGATCATCCTGGATTTGTAAATATCCTTCATGTGGGGCGTAGTAATGATGGGGATAATCCATTTTATTATTATGTGATGGAGCTGGGTGATGATGTGCATACTGGGAGGGAGATTAGTCCTGTAGAGTATGAGGCACGGACATTACGGAGTGATCTGAAGGCGAGTGGAGGGACGCCGCTCGAGGTGGGATTTTGTATTGATGTTGGGCATCGATTGTCTGAGGCATTGGAGCATCTGCATGAGCGAGATCTGGCTCATAGGGATGTGAAGCCTGCTAATGTGATTTTTGTGGAGGGGAAGGCGAAGCTGGCAGATATAGGTCTGGTTGCAGCTAGAGGGCAGCAAACATTTGTGGGGACTGAGGGGTTCGTCCCGCCTGAAGGTCCGGGGTCTGGCCAGGCAGATATTTATAGTCTGGGTAAGGTTCTATATGAGATGGCTACGGGTAAGGATAGGTTGCAGTTTCCGGAGCTTCCGGATGAGCTACTGGAGGGGACGAGTAAGAAGCACTGGGTGGCTCTGAATGAGTTGATTTGTAATATTTGTGATCCTAAGCTGAGTAAGAGGACGATTAATAGTTCTAAGAAGCTTGCTGAGTCCTTAGCTAAGATTAGACAGGGGAAGAAGGTTAGACAGCCAGGTCAGGGAGGACTGAAGAAGTTGGTATTATCATTGTTGCTGTTAAGCTTGGTGGGTTATTGGCTTTATCATTTTAAACCGTGGGCTGCGAGTAAGGCGATTGTTTCAAATGCGGTTGAGAATCCTGTACCAGTGGTCCCTGAATATCAGTTCGAGGTGTGTTCGGTTCAGTTTATTTCTCATCCTACTCATGCGGAGATTATTGGCCATGAGCAGGGGTGGTATATGGAGACGAACACGGAATTTATCGAGTATGCTCCTGGAACGGTTTTGAATTTGGTATTTAAGCATGAAGGTTATCGACCTAAGGAGGTGGAGTTTAAGGTTCCTGATAAGCAGTTTGAGTTCTTGCAGGTGACATTGGATACATTTTTACCACCTAAAACGAATCAAGTGTGGGTAGATTCTGTGGGGATGCGTTATTTCCCACGTGTGGATCATCATGAATCTGGGTTTGTGAGGATGGAGTATTTTAAGAAGTATCTGGCTACAAAGCCCAAGGTGGATGCTTATAGTGTGGAGAAATTTAGTGAGCGAGGTAGGGATGTGCCGATCTGTCTGATGACAGCGAGGACTGCGAAGTCTTATGCGTCATGGTTAGAGCAGGAGGCGAAGTCACAGGGGCTGTTAGAGGAGGATCAATACATCGTTTACCAGCAGGATAAGAGTGTGCTGATGGGGCCGGCGGATAAGCTGGAGCAGAAAGTGAAGCTAGGGCAGTATGCGACAAGGTTTATCGCAAAACAGATCCCGTATGCGACACTTATGCTTACGAGTGAACCTGAGGGAGCTAGGGTTTATATCAACGGTGATTGGGTGGGTGAGACGCCGATGACGATGAATAAGCTGAGGCCTGATAAAATGCTTATAGAATATAGCCTAGATGGCTATCAGTCTGAAGTTCAGGAGATAAAGTTACTGAATCATGAGAGGAGGCCGTTGTCGGTGACATTGAATCAGAATAATGGGGTGGTGTTTGAGCAGGTTTGGTTGAACGGGATGAAGGTAAAGATGGTGCCATTTGATGAAGGTAAATTGGCTTCTAGTTTAGAGGTTAGGGTGAAAGATTATGCGAAATTTACGAGGGCTACAGGGCACCGGAAACCGAGTAATCCATTATTTAGGCAGAGTTCTGATCATCCTGTAGTGGGAGTGAACAGAGCTGATGCTGAGGCATTTTGTAAATGGCTTACTGAGAAGGAAAGAGGTGAAGATAGAATACGTGACTATCACGAATACCGGCTGCCTTCTGATATGGAGTGGAGCTTATTTTGTGGGATATCTGACGAAGAAGGGGCTAGTCCTGTAGCTAGATATTATAACGCTCAGCAGAGTGCAAAGTTAGGGGGGCTTTATCCTTGGGGGCAGGATTTTCCACCGAGAGGGAAAGTGGCTAATCTGGCTGATAAGAATGCAGCGAAAGCGGCTGCTGTACCGGACACTAAGACGATTCGAGGGTATGATGATGGTTTTACGAATACTTCTCCGGTGGGGTCATTTGAGCCAAATTCACTGGGTATGTATGATGTGTCAGGGAATGTATATGAGTGGCTCAAGGAGCCTTATAGTGAGGGAGGAGATCTGGGAATAGTGAGGGGAGGAAGCTGGGCTACTTATAAGGAGAAAGATCTGAAGTCTTGGAGTAGATTTGCTATCAGTAAGGAGATGAGAGATAACCAGTATGGCTTCCGAGTGGTGTTAGTGGATACAACACGATAGGGGCTTTTTGCTCTGGAAAGGTTGGAAAGCTGGTTTATAGGTTGACTAAATAGGCTCATAGATTACTAAATAACTTCATCTATGAAAGATCCGATTACTGTATCCGTGACAGGAGCTGCTGGC
>JALZVD010000159.1 GCA_023300205.1 Akkermansiaceae bacterium
TCAGCATCCGCCTTCCCCTCCTTTAGGGACCGCATAAAGTCCGGGTGTTTCAATTTCCACCCGTCAAAGGTCCGGGCGCTTACCCCGAAGAATTCCGCCATCTCGCGGTCAATGAAGCCCTTTCGAGACAGCATCTTGGCTTGCTCGCAATACTCTACCCGGTAAGCCGTGGGCCGCCCCATCTTCTTCGCAGCTACCTTCCGCGCTACCTTCTTCTTTGCTGTTTTCTTCTTACTCATGCGCCCTTCTTCTCAACTTTTAAAAACCCTTGAAGCATTTTCATGCCTTCCTGATTGATTTGAACGTGAGTCTCCCCACGCCTCGGCCTGTGAGTCGTTACCTCGGCCGTCAGGTCACCAAGCGCCCGGGCCACGAGTTGCCGACTCACCCGCGTCTCCTCCACGATCTCCACTAGCCGCATCACACGCCCCGCTCGTGCCAGCGCAATGAGCACAAGGATATGGTCATCACGCAGACTTCGCTTCCTCTTCGCCTTCAAGACCTGTTCTAAATAATCGACCGTTTTCATATTCTCTAAATTCCTCGCTCCATCGTTGCTAATCCCTGATCCACCTTCGGCGTCCAGACTCCATATTTCTCACGCTCACCGTCCCACGGTAGCCCTTCTTTCATTCTCACCGAAAACGCGACACCCCGACCCCCAGTGAAACGGAAATAAATCTTTCCATGACCGTCCCTCACGGCACCGTGAGTCTCCCCACCCACAAAGACTTCACAGTTTGGAAGTCTCCGCATCAGCTGCAAAGTCGGCAACGGAACCAACACCCTATCGACCCCCACCGTGAGACGTGGACGACTTACGAAGTCAAACCCACCGCGCCGCTCAGGATCAATCGTAGGTTCCCACGCCGCCAACTCTGGACCCGCTAGCATTCCGCCGCGGTCTCTTAGCATCTTCCAGTTGCGCTCCCACCCTGTCACCGAGCCCGGACGCAAGCCCCCGCGCTTAGGATAGTCGAAAAAGCCCCAGTTCATCTCCGCCGCCTTTTCCCGTGCCTCCTCGTTTTCTCGCTTATCCGAGTCATGAACCGCCTGCGTCGTCGTCAACATCATCCAACGGTTTGCCATGCCCGTTTCACCCTCGCAGATAATGAACGGCTTATGAAAGCAGGACTCAGGGTTAGGGTCGCAGAGTTCCCAAAAGTCATCATAGGGGAGGGGATAGCCGAATTCTCTCATCGCTTCTCCTCCCCCCTCAATTTAATTTCGATCTCATCAAGCTCAAAAGCATGGTCTCGACCCTTACCGCATCGATAATTCACCACCTTCACGGCATGAATCACGGTCCCGTGGTCCCGCTTTCCAAAGTGACTTGCCACTTCCGCCAGGCTCATTGTCGTCAATCGACGCGTCAGAGTCATCGCCATTTGGCGCGGCCATGAAATGCGAGCGGTTCGTCGCTTTCCCATAACCTCGTCGGGGCTCACCTCATACTCCTCACAGACTCGTGATAAGATTCGATCCAGCATCGTCGCTTTTGCCCCTTTATGGTGAATGATCTCACCCGTCCACAGTGTCACTTTCACGCGGCTCCCCCCTTTTCCGTGTCCCCATTCAGGATCTCACGCCAGTTAGCGGGCGTCCCCTCTCCTTGCTCCTCATCCGCCGTCTGAGTCGCCCGAATTCTCGCACGCTCCTTTCTCTCCCACCACGCTTGCCCGCGCTCCTGCCACCACTCACGCACCTTCTCGATGGCTTCTGTAAAGTTTTGCAGGAACTCTTTCCGATCCCGTGGCCATTTCTTCCGCCCTCTCGCCTCGTCATCCGCATGGACAAACCAGCACGTCAGAGCCTCGAAGTCTTCCGGGTTGAGCTCAACGATTGAATTCTGCCAAGCCTCCAAAAGTCTACGGTCTAAATCTGGCAGTGGAACAATCGCCAACGGGAACAGCTCCGCCATCATCTCGAGACAAAACTGAAAGTCAGAGGGAGAGGGGGATTCTTCCCCGAGTTCTTCCCTCGCGGGTTCCCTCTCTTGTTTCTTGGTGGTTCTTAATGGTTCGGGTGTCGATTCCGACAGGGGTTCACTACCTAAATTGACAGGGGGAGGCGTCGGAATCGACGGGGGTGAACCCTCCGAATTGACGGGGTGTCGATTCTGACGGGGTGTCGATTCTGACGGGGGTTTTTGAACACCTTTCTTTTTAGAATTTTCATCGAAATTCAGGAGGATTTCATAAACATTTGTTCCACGCCGGCCCTCATTAAATGACCGTCGAAGCTCTCCTAATTCCTCCAAACTTAGAATATGCTTCTGCACCGATCTTCCCGAAAGCTGGCACATCCGTGCCAACCTCGCCACCGAAGGCCAAGCGACGCCCACTGGGTCCGCATGATCCGCGATCGAGAGGAGAACCAGCCGCGCCGGCCCCACCGCGGCCGATTGCTCCCAGACTGCCGAGGTCGCCTTCACACTCACGCTACCACCTCCCGCCACACGACTATCTTACCATGCCTCTCAGTCACTAGGCACTGAGCCGATGACCCATTATCGAGGAGAGTCACTTGAGCCACCTCGACCCGGTCCGTGTGGACATCTTCGGGGGAAAT
>JALZVD010000160.1 GCA_023300205.1 Akkermansiaceae bacterium
GGGTTGTTTACTTCACCGCATTTGGTGGATTTTAGAGAGAGGTTCAGAGTGAATGGGGAGATGATCTCCGAGGAAGAGACTGCGAGGTATCTTACTGAGATCCGTAGCTTAGTGAGCGAGTGGGAAGATCATCCTACTTTTTTTGAGTTGGCGCTGGCGCTTGGGATGAAGTTCTTTAGAGGTTCTGGGTGTGAGCTTATTGTTCTGGAGACTGGTATGGGAGGAAGGCTGGATGCTACTACTGCAGTGCCTGCGGATGTTTGTGTGCTGACACCAATAGCGATGGATCATGCGGAGTGGTTGGGAGAGACTTTAGCAGAGATCGCTGGAGAGAAGGCGGGTATTATTGTCTCAGATGCGCCAGTAGTTTCAGCACTGCAAGATGAGGCTGCGGCTAGAGTGATCTGCCAGAGAGCAAATAGGATGCGATCTAGTCTGACGGTGGTTGATAAGGCAGTGGAGGGATACAGAGTGGGGCTGGCTGGAGTTCATCAGCGTGAGAATGCGGCATTGGCATTAGAATCTCTTCTTCAGTTGGGGGTGGAGTTGAGATTTGATTCAGTGAAAGAGGGCTTAGCGCATTTGGAATGGGCTGGTAGGTTTGAGGTGATTTGCGAGTCTCCACTGACGGTGATCGACGGGGCGCATAATCCTCACGCGGCGGAAATTTTAGTTCAGACTTGGAGGGAGCAGTATGGGGATGTGAAGCCAGTGGTTATTTTCGGGGCAATTGAAAGTAAGGATTTGAGAGGGGTTTTGGCATGTGTTTCTGAGCTTGCTGAGAAAATAATTTTTACTCCTATTGACTCACCGAGGACGCTACAGTTCGAGGAGCTACAAGAGTTTGAGGCGTTAGAGAGGGTGACTTTGTTACAGGCTGATCATCTTAAAGATGCCGTAAGTGTTGCGCTTCAAGAGAATCTACCTATACTAATCACAGGATCATTATATTTACTCGGAGAGTATAAGGCATTGATCAATCAAGGGCATCACCGCCCAACTTCCCAATAATTAATTTATTTAGGCGCATGCCCGTAAAACATAGAATCAGAAATTCCTCAGCTCCTGCAGAAAGACAGAGTGGCATCATTCAGGGCAAAGCTCCGCACCGCTTGGACAATGCTCACAAGGTGACCCGTAAGTGGCCATATTACCGAGGAGCTCTTATATGGGTCTCCGCAATGTTTTTGCTATTCTTGGCCCTTTCGACGTTTATTTTCGGTGCATTAGAAAAGGATAAAAATATTATTTTCCTAGGGATCACGATATTTTTCGTTTGGATCTTTATGAAATTGATGTTCTTTTTTGCGAGTAAGGCGACAACGTGTCCATTGTGTAGAGCGAACCATTATGCAAATAGTAGGTCTAGTAAGCATAAGAAGGCATTTAAGTTTTTCCCGTTTTCCTATGCATCAACTGCTGTGATTACGGCTGTTTTTATACGTTGTGTACGGTGTATGCACTGTGGTGTGACGTTTGATCTTACTAAGAAATACCGCTAGGTATGTGTTGATCAGGATGATGAGTTGCAGAGGTGGGTATCTATTTAGGGCTGTTGAAGGGTGGTTTTTTGCATTGCTCATTAATTGATCATCCGTTACGTCATGCGCATGAGAGAAGCACCGTATCAAGTAATCCTCTATTATTTCTATGTGGAAATAGCAGATCCTGATGCATATAGAGAGGATCATATGGCACTCTGTGAGTCATTAGAGCTACTGGGTAGGATCATCGTAGGTAATGAGGGAATCAATGGGACGGTTTCTGGGACTGTAGAGAACTGTGAGAGGTATATGGAGGCTCTTAGGGTTGATCCGTTGACTGCTGGGGTAGAATTTAAGATAGATCCTGAGGAGGGACATGTGTTTCCTAAGCTTTCTGTGAAATCACGCGATGAGATAGTGACATTGGGACTTGGTGAAGAGGATTTCTCTCCGAATGAAACTACCGGGAACTACTTGAGTCCTCAGGAGTGGAAGGATGCGATGGATGATCCCAATGCGGTGATCATTGATACGAGAAATGATTATGAGTGGAAGCTAGGGAAGTTTAAGAATGCGATTCTGCCGCCTGTAGAGAGTTTCCGTGATCTGCCACAATGGATCAAAGATAATCGCGTAATGTTTGAGGGGAAGAAGATTCTAACTTATTGTACTGGTGGGATACGCTGTGAGAAATTTAGTGGTTTCATGGTTCGCGAGGGTTTTGAGGATGTGAACCAGCTTCATGGTGGGATAGTGACTTACGGGAAAGATCCTGTGGTGCAAGGTGAAGATTACGAGGGTCAGTGTTATGTTTTTGATGAGCGCATTGGAGTGCCTGTAAATTCTAAAAATCCTAGTGTGATTGCTCATTGTGTGCATTGTGGTGAGCCATGTGAGCGTTATATTAATTGTTCTAATAAGCATGGTTGTAACGAGCAGCATTTTAGCTGTGAACGCTGTGATGAGGAGAGCCAAGGCTGCTGCTCAGATAAATGCCAAACTATCATTCATTCCTAATCCTAAATTGAAGCAACTTATGAATCCCTGTAAATTACTCCCTTTGTTCCTGAAGATTTCACTTCCTCTGATTATCTTGGATCAGATTTCTAAGTGGTGGATTGTCTTGAA
>JALZVD010000161.1 GCA_023300205.1 Akkermansiaceae bacterium
AGGCTTTCAAACTTGCCATTAGCACTAGCAGAGCATCTTTATCAACAGGGATATTCTGTTGTGAGTACAACCAGCGTCTTCCATCCAGAATTCATGGAAAATGCCTCTACCTCGGACTTGCCTATTTACGCGCCTGCTGACAGTAAGGACTTATTGGTTGCTCTGACACAAATGGATAAGCTATTGGTTAAAAAACATCCTAAACACTTCACCAAACGAGCAATTGTAGGCATGTCAATGGGAGGATTTATCGCTCTCAATATTTCGATTAGAGAAGAAGAATTAGGGCCAGAACTCATGAAATTTGATCGTTATGTTGCCATTAATTCACCTGTGGACATGGTTTATAGTGCAAATCTTGTAGATCAATTTATTAACTCTCCGATGGCCTGGCCTGAAAGTGAGCGCCAAGCTTGTATCAATAACACTATTCATAAGGCGACTAAGAGTGGAATCATGTCTAAAAGTAATGGTCCTCCAGTCATCTTTGGGCAAGTTGAATCCGAATACCTGGTGGGCTTATCCTTTCGCTTTGGCTTGAGGGATCTGATCTATAGCAGCCAAATCAGAAATAATCATGAGGTCCTTCAAACTCCACTTTCTAAGTGGAAAAGGGTTCCAGCGTACAATGAAATAATGCAATACTCTTACCACGACTATTTTTATAAATTTGCCGTCCCGTATTATGAGAAGAAGGGGGTAAGTACACAAGAGCTACTGCGTCATGCAAATCTTAGATGTTATGAGCAGAAACTACGAAACCAACCGAAGATTCGAATTATAACTAATAGTAATGACTTCATGCTCCCAAATAAAGATCTGAAATGGCTGAAGAAGACTTTTTCTCATTCACAACTTAGCATATTTCCTCAAGGAGGGCATTTAGGAAATCTTAATAGCCCTGACGTGGAAAAAGCGGTAGTTAAAGCCCTCCAAGGGTTGAAGTAGAGAGAGTAGTTTAATGTGTCAAGATAGTTAAATGTACTTTTGACGTGGTATTTCTGAGTGCGTTGTTGGGGATAATGTGGAATGATCACGTCCCAACAGGATCTCTATTTAGGCCTTATGGTAGTAACTTTTTTATGTTTGTAGTTCTGACTGTCTAGTTGACTAGCCCCAGCAAGAGCGCCTGTAGCTGAACTGTTGCTGAGGTAGTTTTTAGGGGGCTTCTATTATGATGAGAAGACGATTAAAGGAGCCTTTTCAAGACTCTGTTAATATCAACTTGTGATCATTGAGTTAGACTATAGCCCTAATCCCCCCAGAAGTCCTGTTTTTGCCTTTTCTACTGGGCTAGTGCCTAATCCGGTAGCGTTACGAATCGCTTCTCCTGCGAGAGGATTATTTTTAGTAGCAGCATCTACTGCTGCAGTACCAGCAGCTTTAATTACGTCATTTTGTGTGCTTTGACCAGTAGTAGCACAAGATGTTACAGATAAGGCTACAGCTGTGGAGAGTATTATTTTTTTCATTAATTTTATATTCATAATATTGTTTTATACTGACCTTGTTCATCAAAGATCTAGTGATAATACAAGCTAGCTTACACTAGCTATAAAACAAGCTGTTTCAACATATGACTAGTAAACTTCTAGTTAAATGGTGTAGCTAGAGATGTTACTTGAGAGGGGGAGCAAGGGTTGAATTAGATAGTGTCTGGGGTGAGATAAATCGAATTTATAGATTATGAGATATCAGTTAAGAGCTTTTTCAAGGATCTTCTGAGCGGCTTCTGAGTAGATGATTTTTAGTGCTGCAGAATGACCTTGGTGGCTCATTTTTTTCCATGTTTTCTGAACGATGGAGACCATTTTTTCCTCTTCGGTATGTTCGATGATTTTTTCGAATTGGTATTGTAGAAATACGAGGCAAAGCGCATCCTCGATCGTCTGACACTCTAGGTCAGTCTTCATATTTTTTTTCTGATTGAGTAATGCCACACGCTCGATGGTCTCATTATCATAGCCGATTTTGCGGAGGATGTTTCCTGATAGCTCTGCGTGGAATTGCTTGAGCCCAGCACGCCACTTGAGGTAACCAGAGCGATTCATCGGCTGGGTACTACGCGGTATTTTCCACCGACAGATATGCTGACAGCGAGCTGCAAGCTGAAGCGCTACAGAGGCATCTGGAGATAGCTTCATGACGGTATTCGTTAAACGTTTGGCAAATACGAGCTCTTTAGGCTGATCTTTGCCATCGACCGTGATCGCATTTGGGTCTTCAGCATTAGCCGCATCGAAGCATTCATAGGCTCTAGTTAGCATGGCGTTATTCGTCATGGCGATAGACTGATCGCTCTATGGGGAGATTCAAATCTTAAAATGCCAAGTTGGCATACATTTGATAGAGCAAGTCCTTGATGGGCTCGATATCTACATTAACGAAAGCACCCGTCACGCAGATCTTATCATGTCCTCATCAAGTGGATTAGAGACCATTATGGCCTCGTTTCCAAGAACATGACAAGACAAGGAAATATGTGCTCTTGTTTTAGTCTTGCTCCTCCTCAGTTTCTTCTTTGTTGGTGCGTTTGAGCACGATGACGAGTAGTATGATGAATAGAGCAAAGAGTCCTGTGGTGAGTAGGGGTTTACACATGATGATGGTATTCATGGCGAAGAGTAATGAACAGACTGTGGCGACGACGAGAGCCCAGTCAAGCAGTGTGGTGCCTAATGGGTGTGCTGTCTGGTAGCCTGGGATCTCATTGGTCACTTTTCTCCAACCGAGGTTGAAGATGCGAGTGCGCTGAGCAAACTCCTTTAGACGCTCTATATCGGTCGGCTTAGTGAGTAAGGATGCGATGATGGCAACCACTAGGGCTATTATGGTGAGAGCTAGCATTCTGGCTCCGTTGAGATCATCGTGTTGTGAGAAACTGATGTTATCCTTTAGGCCAAAGATAGGTCCCATGATGGCATCTAACACTGGCTCAGCTAGGGTGTGATCAGTCATATCTGCAGTCATTTCAATGATCTCGTTTTGCTGTTCTTTGCTGAGTTCTGATACGGAGACTAGTAAATTATAATTCACCAAAGACTTGAGTTCGTTGATCTTCTTTTTGGTCTCAAATGTAGCTTCTGCACTATCGACGTCTTTTCG
>JALZVD010000162.1 GCA_023300205.1 Akkermansiaceae bacterium
ATTCCCAACATCGTTTGTACCAATGTTCATTCCAGCTATCCTGACTATCATAATTTTTCGGATCGTAGGCCATATTGAATAAGTCCCATTCTGGCGTGCCAGGCGTTTGATATTTTCTCGAACTATTAAAAAATTTGGGCGACCAATATAGATGGGTGGATACACCGAATTTTAAGTCATGTTTATACGCTGCGTCTTTCCATTCTTGAATAATATCTCTTTTCGGTCCCATCTTTACGGAGTTCCAAGGAAAAAAAGAATCGTACATATCGAAATTATCGTGGTGGGTGGCAACTGGCATGATAAACTTAGCACCACTTTCCTTTGCAAATTTCACAATGGCATCTGCATTAAAATTTTCTGCTTTAAAGTCTGGGATCAATTTTTCATAGCCATATTCTTCTAATGGACCATAGTTATCAATATGCCACTTACTTAATCGTCCTACTGCTTTTACTTGATTTTGATGACGGGCAGGAGGCATCATTTCTTCACTCCCATACATCCATCGCCCATAATGTGAGCCATCATGCGGTCTGTTTTCATCAATAGATGAAGGGACGCCCCAATGCATCCAAACGCCTATTTTCCCATCTTGAAACCATTGTGGGACTTTATAATTGTCCGCCATGGATTTCCAAGTTGGGTCAATATTTTGATTAGATGCTTCGCTTTGGATTGGCTGATTTTTATAGTTTTCCGAATGCTGTATAGACGGGTCAATTTTCTGACTTTTCGAACTATATTCTTGGGAACATCCAAAAGAAAAAAGGAATAAATATGTTGCTAAAAAGCTGATTTTTTTCATTACTAATTTTTGAACTTGATTTTGAACTTTAGTTCTATATACCTAGGGATTAAAAATATTGCATTGAATTTTGTCCAAGGACTTAACTTTATTGTCAAAGAGTATAAAATATTGTATGTGTTAAGATCACCATTAATTGGAAAACTTTAGCTAGTAATTAAGATTAGGGATAAAATATGATATATTATTGACATAATTAAGAATTTATTAAGACAAAAAGCCAGTGATGATTAGTCTGATAGAATTATTTTGCCGTATATAATGAACATAGTGGCGCTTTGTATAAACTAATTAATGAAAAACGATCCCTTTCTTATTTAGACTTAGGCGGCGCAAGATGGTTTAATGATTGGATTGGATTTATTTTAGTACAGCAATACATATTAGTAAATATTACAAAATGAAAGGGGTGTAATTCAGTTTTGTCCCTACTATTTTATTAGGAAGTTAGATTATTCATCATAATTTCCCATCTTCCAGATAATGCAATTCCTCTCATATAAATGAGTTTTTCAACATTTTCTGGAAACCAAAACGTAGATGGACCTTTAAATCTTAAGTTAATAATTCGTCGAATAGCTGATTCAATAATTCCACTTCCACAGGCTCTATTCTGTTCTTTAAGTGATTGATAATCAATTCTATTTCTGTTTTTGTAAAAGTATTTATAAGGATTAAATTTCTTTAGATCAACATCTGGAATTCCCTTTTTGATTAGCCTCTTCATTTTGCTAATATCCCCCTTCCAAAGACTTTCTTTTAGCTTAGTAAATATTTTATCTTCCTCATCATTTTCCAAATAATCTTTTAAATCATTTAGATGCTCTGTAGCATGATAGTAATCTAAGGTCTC
Organism: Akkermansiaceae bacterium; assembly: GCA_023300205.1. Taxonomy (GTDB): domain Bacteria; phylum Verrucomicrobiota; class Verrucomicrobiia; order Verrucomicrobiales; family Akkermansiaceae; genus Rubritalea. The sequence continues at coordinate 1,662 of JALZVD010000162.1, forward strand.
AATAATTTTATCTTTATCCACTCCTAATTCTCGTAACATGGGGATAATTCTATTCCAAATCCACAAGGCACCGTCTGCTAATATCTGAACACTTTGCGCTTTCTCTATCTCTAATACTTTCAAATATTGACTTAATAATTCCACCATTTCTTCATCGCCAAAAGTACTATCATAAATAGGTCTAGTTTCTTTGCTAATTCGTCCTTGTTCATCATAGGTCGTAATCACAAACATTTTTGGTTCTATCCAAGGTGTATCAAATTGTTGTTCTCGTTTAGAATCTTTTATATCCGTGTACTTCTTGATTCTAGTTCGTCCACCATCAATTCCTATAACTACATGTTTGTCTTTCATACTCTCTCCTGATTCTAACTGAACACAGACTCGATCTCTCATACATTCGCTTGACAAGGATAAAGATGCACTACGGATTCTATTAGAATTTGCCGTAATCCCTTGATAACGTAACAACTCTTTAGTCACTTCAAAAGAAGGACAAAGTACTGATAATAAGCAACATAAACTCTTGTACATTGGGCTAGCTCCCTTATCCGATCGCCAAATTAACTCAGATAAATGTCTAGTATTTTGATAACCTGATGGAATCTTTTTTGCATACAGGGAATCATACTTAATCTTTGTTCCTGTTCTCAATTGAACCTTTACGGATCTAAATTCTAATTTTTTTAAGCCTACTTCTTTTGCCATGATTCGTTGAGCAACTTCAAATATTTCTGACTTGCCCAAATATTCAATTAGTAAACCAGCTATTCTATCATATAAGCCTGTTATTGCTTTATGTAACTGCTGCTCAAATTTATAAAGTCCTTCTTCTAGTAAAATATTTAACCATTCTGTAGAACAAAGCAGCTGATTTAATTCTCTTTTTAATATCTTTGAAATGGATTGAGGGATTTGCATTATTATTGATTTTAGTACTTTCAATTTATAATGCAATCTCTCTTCCATTTTTTTGATACCCTAAAAAATCAAGGGGGACAAAACTGAATTACGCCCAGTCCTACTTTGGGAAGTTTAAGTATAATCAAACGAAAAATCCAAATAAAGGTATTACGATAGGTTGTTTAGATATAGTTAATTATGGGGAAGAAATCGAAATGCACGAATTAAAAAAAGCGATGGAAGGCACTAAAATAGTCGATTTGAAAAAATGGCGAAAAGAAAATAAACTCAAAGCATTTAATAATCAGAAAAAAGAGTTATTCAAAAAGTGGGGGTAGTTTTTTTCTGAAACCCCAACATTTTGAACAGCCTAGGTCTGACTTCTGGATTTTTGACTTCTCTCTCACACCAATGCTTCCGCATGAATCTCTTCCAAAGTCTGTGTTCTAGCTCTTTCAATTCTGGCGAATCGTTTCATAAACTGGTCCTGTCCGTAAGCTATAAACGCTCCTTTTTTTAAGCCAAAAGGCATATTATCATCCTCATACAAATCATCCCCTTGTTGAAGCTGCGCCGCTGCCAAAACCATCATTTTTTGCATTTGATCCTGTACGGCATCCCATACAGAAGGTCCATTTTCAGAAATCAATCTAGATAACAAAAAGATGCCATAGGCAATATGTCTAGATTCATCTTGCTTCAATTTGGCTGTAAATTCCA
>JALZVD010000163.1 GCA_023300205.1 Akkermansiaceae bacterium
CTGAATGATGTCGAAATCGAATCAGGTTTGATTGAGATCAATCGCCGCGAGGAGACGGCAATCAACGAAGAATTAGCCATGCAGGGGAATCCTGATTTGTTTTCTGAAAAGAATCTCCCCCCCTTGGAGTTGGCGAAGTGGAAAGGAAAGGCTGAGGGATACAGGGCTAATTTAATTAGAGATGAGCATGCCAATGTCTTAAATGCTATCGCTGACGGCAAGATGGACATTAACGAGCTGGAAAGCATGACTCCAAACATGCAGTCATCTCAGCGGGTAAAAATCAGGGAGTTCATTGAGGATAAAGCTGACAGAGAGCTGCAATCCGTAATGAAAAGCCCAGAGAATCAAGCAAGGCTCACGGGTTGGCTAACTGAACAAATCCACACCTTTGACCCCGTGGAGGATCAAGGCACTGATAGGGAGTTGGATATCCTTCGAAATCTGGATGGAGTTCAAGACAAGCACATGAAGGCCCGGCTTGAGAAGGCCTATCAAGAGCAAATCGGAGAATTGGAGAGGGAGAAAAAAGATAGCTTCGCGAGTGGCCTTGATCAAATCAACATTCACTTCAAACAGCTTGGCGGGCAAATTGTAAAACCGGAGAATAAAAGCAGGACGGTTCGCGATCATCTTGGAGATGGATTCCTCTTAGATTCAAATAAGATGCGTTCTCTTGGGTTTTCTGAAGATCAAATCAAAGACATCCGCGAGGCTAAAGATGAGGTAGATGGATCGGGATTTTTTATCGACGATAAAAAGGTCACCCCTGACGCTCAAACTGATAAGTTCAAAGAACTATGGGAAAAGCGCACTGGAGATGTCACCGCTGATTCAGGAGCTCTAGAAATGGCGAACTCAGTAGCGAAAGGTAGAGGAGGGCTGGATAAGGTTTTTTCGACCTCAGAAGACACTGAAGCGACCGCTGACTACCACCGGAGGATGAATGCTCTGGAAGAGCAAAAGGGCCGCATGGTGGAATCTTACACTCGATGGGCCGCTCAAAATCCAGAGGCCTCCTATGACGATCACCTCCAAGAGAGTCGAAAGATCGCTCAGGAATCTCGCGAAGATCAGGCTCGTAGGTCCAAGGTGAAAAGCCAAAATCATCAGGCGGGCGCGTGGAAAACAAACGTCAAGCTCAGTAACTATGGATATTCTAGTGACTCTACTCCGGATAGCTACTCCCGGAAGTCTATCGGTCACGCCAGCAATCTCCTGCGAGACGGCCAAAGCGCAGCGATTACTCGAAGCCTTGCTAAGAAGCTGGGCCTGAAACGAGGAGCGGTTCTTGAGATTCAAACCACAAAAGGAACGAAGCTCGTTACCTACGATGACACCGTTCCTTCAACCGATAAGAGGACGGGTGCTCTTCCTGAAACTATCGATGTCTTCCGAAAGAAAGACGGGAGTAACTCATGGGGCGGGCGTGTCAATGGAGTGAAAATGATTCTCCAAGGCCGCGACGGAATCTCGGGGAAACGATATTCTGAATTTTCCTTAAGCAACTACCAGAAGGCACTTAACCTAATCCGATAATGATCAAAGAAAACGAACTCCCTGAGGGGATGATTCAGGAAATCAAGCCATCTCCCGCCGTTGCTAAAACGGATAACTCCGACCCTAGCTTCTTCGACACGATGGATAGAGACGTCTTGGGCGTTGAGTCGATGGATGACGAATTTCCGCTTGAGGTCCGAAAGGGAGCGATGGTGAGAGACTATGTAGCCAATCGATTCGGATTTGAGCCTGAGAGCCGGGAGCAATTCGCCATGATGAGAGATCACGTAGCGCACGAAGACTTCCAGCTCAAGATGCCGGACAATGCACAGGTTTTTGAGGCGATGAGAGGAAAGGCGGTGGAGAGGAAGGAGACGAGTGAATTTCATGGGAAGCTTGATCAGCAAGCAACTCTTTCTGCTCTCTTGGGTGGTGGTCAAATCGAGCTGGCATTCGGCAAGGCTTCCGAGAATGATCCTGCTTTCAAGCGGGATAAAGAAGGATCGGTTAAGAGATGGCGTGATGGTAAGGATGAGATCAATGAAAAATATGGTGACATCATTCCCGCCGTTCGTGGTCTCTGGAAGATGATCGATCAGGATAAAATGGACTTTATGAAAGTCGGTGATGTGATCTCGGGATTTGACGAGCAAGAACTGAGTGATGCGGCTTTTCTTTTAGGAAAGATCCAAGAACTGAAGGGAGCAAAAGGGAGTGATCGAGGAGTCTTAGGAAATGTCGGTGAGCAAGCTGGGCGCGATGGAGAGCGGACGGCTAGCGGCCTGAAAGGGGCGGCTATCGACTTCTTCAGTAAGGTCGCTGAGGGGATGCTCGTCGAGGGTGAAGACATCACTGGGATTGATAACTCTGAAGCGATTGAAGGGGAGCAAGGCCGACAAGAGAGCATTGATCGTGCTGAAAGGTTCATGGCTGAGGTTCGCAGGTCCAGAGATCAACGAGACCCGATCATCAAAAAAGCTCGTGAAGGAAGCTTCCTTGGACACGCTGAGAACGCTCTCGTCGCCACTCCTGGCGT
>JALZVD010000164.1 GCA_023300205.1 Akkermansiaceae bacterium
GTCACAATAATGAACTGTGAAGTATCAATGAAGCGATCAAGCACGCGAAGGAATCTTCCAATATTAGATTCATCCAGCGGTGCATCTAACTCATCCAGCACACAGAATGGAGCCGGCTTGATCTGGTAGATAGAGAAGAGCAGCGCCACCGCCGTCATAGACCTCTCACCACCTGAAAGTAGCGTGATAGATTGTAATTTCTTACCTGGAGGCTTAGCAATGATATCGATACCACTTTCTAGCGGATCATCCTCATCAACTAAGTGTAAGTTAGCATTGCCTTTATCACCAAAGAGCAGCTTGAACATATCTTGGAAATTTTTACGAATCTGCTCGAAGGTCTCAGAGAACCTCTTACGAGTCTCCACATTGATACGTTCAATCACATCGATCAATTCATCCTTAGAGTTAGTAAGATCTTCATACTGCCCCTTCACAAAATTATGACGCTCCTCTAACTCATCGAACTCCTCAATAGCATCCACATTCACAGGCCCCATTGAGTCTAGCTTACGCTTCAGCTCACCCACACTAGTCTCTACATAATCCCAGTCTGGACCATCATCACCAAGAATAGAGGCAAAATCTAATTCACTACCCTTATCATCCAAAGGCACCCCTTCCTCAGCTGGCTCTTCAGAAACATCCTCATCAGAGCTAAAGCCACCTGCTCGTCTCTCAGCCACTTGGCTAGACTTCTTCTGGTCTGCTATACATGCCAGTAAAGTATGAGCATCAGGACGGAATACATTCAGATCTACCTGATAGCGCTCAAGCGTAGTCTCTGAAAGATTTTCTAGTCGCAACTCAAACTTCGTAGCCGCAACCTCTTCTCTCCCCTTCTGCTCCGTTATCTTAGTCACCTGCTGACGAATTTCAGTGGCAGACTTCTCAGCGAGATGAATTGCATCGATTAATCCAGCCCTACTTGCTGATGCCTCCTCCAATTGAACCTCCAACTGACTAGCTGCCGCAGTATTACTTTCTATCTCTTCTAACAGATTACCACTCTCACCATTTGCATTCTCTATTCTTTCCCGGAAAGCAATGATCTCACCCTCTCTTCTAGATGTATGCTGCCGAAGCTCCTCCAGACGCGCAGCCATCGGCTGCTGCTGCTCCTCAGCAGACTGCATCGCACGGCGCTCCACAGCTAGATTCGTCTTCAGCTCGCTGAGTGTGCTCATCGCATCCTGCTCGCGCAACATCATCTCCTCCAGATCTCTGCTCGTCATCAACTGGCCATTCTCCAGCTCCTCAAGCCTCATCCTAGAAGTCCCTAAATCAGCCTCCATCTCTTCACGGTTACCAGATGCATTCTCCTCACGCTCACTAAGCTCTTTACGCTCCCACTCTAAATTAGAAATCTTACTCTCTATAGACTCCACCTCTCTCGTTGCCAGAGACAACTGTCCCTGCAGAGTAGACTCATCCACTCTAGCCTTCTGAAGCTTCTCCCTTGCCGTTTCCACTGCTTCTCTACTTTCAGAAATCTGGTTTTCGAGGAGATCTAGCTTCTGCTTAGATTCCGTTTCTTGCTCCGTCAGGGTCGCGGTCAGAATCTCTAAGTCTCTAATCTCGTTCTGTCGATCAAGCACAGAAGAATCTTCTCCACTACCCTCTCCGCCACTAACAATCCCCTCAGCACTCAAAACAGCTCCTTTAAGTGAAGCAAATGTAATCTCCGGCATCTGCGGCCTTAACTTCAGCGCCGTTGCCAGATCTTCCACAATAAGGACATTCGACAGAAGCTTATCAATGATCGGCGTAACCACCTTCTCACTCTTCACCTTATCCACTGCCCACGCTATTCCACCCTCAGGCAGATGCATCAGCTGAACCTCAGAATGTGTCGGAATAAAATCTTCTGGAACAATCGCAGCCTGCCCCATCTTCTTCAATGTCAGAGCATCAATGATTGACTCAGCTAATAACGAGTCTCTCACTAAAACAGTCTGTAAATGCGCCCCTAATGCGGACTCCACCGCATTCGTATAATCTCCTTCTACCTGTATGAAATTGGCCAGCACACCACGGATACCAGGCTCATAGAGATCTTTATCATCCAGACCAGAAAGCACAACCTGCGTCCCCTGCTCCAGCCCTTCTCCAGTCTTCACCAATTGCTTCAGCACCTCTAGCCTAGAAGAAGACTTGGCCAATGCCTTATGCTGTTCTGAAGCAGCCTCTCTCGTCGCATCTAAAGTGCCTCGGAATTTCTGAAACCCCCTCTCATTACTTTCAAAAGCCTCAGCAAGACCAGCCAGCTTAGACACTCTCATATCAAGCTCCTCAGCTATCTTCTGTTTCTCAGCAAAAGCCTCTTCTCTTTCTATTCTTAACTTCTCCTCATCTTCTCCAAGCTGTCGAGAACGTTCCCTGTTTCCCTCAAACTGAGCCAGAGCACTCTCTATTTTAGCCTGTGCGGCTGCTATTAATGACTGCGTCCTGTTAGACTCAGTTCGTGATTCTCTAAGAAGGATCTCTTTTTCTTCTCTGTGAGCTTTCGCGATAGATAGCTTCTCCTCCTGCTCACTCACTGAAACATCTTGCTTCGTGATCTTATCTGAAATTTCGCTAAGTGAAACCGTCGCAAACTGCAGATCCATTTCCTGCTGACCTAACTTCTGTCGCGTCTCCTCTATCTCTATTTCATTCTGCTCGATACGGCCTAACAACTCAGCCTGACGCTCGTTATTAAAAGCGATTTTGCTCTGAGCAGCATTCGCATTGTTACGCCTCTCATTTAGCATCTGGCGGATCTCTGAGAGCTGACTCTCTAGCTCCTGCGCATTATCGCGCGCCACGATCACGGCCTGCTCCTTTTCCGGTAAATCTTGCTCTATCTCATGCTCTCGCACTTCTAATGATCGGACAGAACGTCTCAACTCTTCCGCCTGAGCCTTAATCTCTATATACTTCTTATGGCTAAGATGCGTATCAAGAACCCGCACATTCTTCGCTAATGACTGATACCTTCTCGCCTTTGACACCTGACGCTTCAGTGAATTCATGCGCCGCTCCTGCTCAGCTAGAACATCACTCACCCGGAGTAGATTCGCTTGTGTATAATCCAGCTTGCGTAACGCCTCTTTCTTCTCCTTCTTAAATTTAGTAATACCCGCTGCCTCTTCAAAAACCTGTCTTCTATCCTCAGGCTTGGATGACAAAAGCATATCTATTTTCCCCTGCTCCATGATAGAATAAGCAGTCCGCCCTATTCCTGTATCCATGAACAGATCATGAATATCACGCAAGCGGCAAATCGTTCCATTGATGCGGTATTCACTCTTACCATCTCGGAAAACCCGGCGGGTGATACTCACCTCATTATACTCCACCTTAAGAGCCTCTTCACAGTCTCCCATGGTGAGTGTCACCTCAGCCATCCCCATTGGCTTACGGCTATCAGTTCCATTGAAAATAACATCCGCCATTTCACCACCACGAAGCGCCTTAGCACTCGTCTCACCCAGCACCCAGCGGATCGCATCCACCACATTACTCTTACCACAACCATTTGGCCCCACAATACCAGTCACACCTTTATGAAATTCAAACTTCGTCTTATTAGCGAAGGACTTGAAGCCGTGGATATCGAGTGATTTTAGATACATAGTTTGATTAAATTGAGGATGAAGTAATTCAGAAATTGAACCGGGGAGATCAACCTTCCTGAACTGATTTTTTATACTACCTCACGGCATTACATCCAAGAACATTCAGCCTTAAAAACAACATATAGCGCTTTATTGTTGGTATTATACCATATGTTGTATTTTTGTAATTTAAGAAAACTAAACCAAAAAGCTAACAACCCTCCCATTATTAAAAAATAATCTCCTAAGGAGACCTCTGGAAACTAGCAATTTTTCTGCCCATCGGGTCTCATTTCAAACTAACAAGCATCGCATGCTAATTTTCAAGTCTAACAACAAAAAAAGTAATGTCGGGAGTTTTCAGAAGTCCCCTTAATAATAAGGCTTCAACATGAAGTAACAAATAGGCCCCGTAATCGCCACATACAGCCACACTGGGAAAACCCACTTAGCCATTTTCTTATGCTTCGCAAACTGGTTCGTGAAGCCATAGAGCCAAGTAAGAAGAATAAAGGGCAGACTAACCCCTGCCAGGATAATATGGCTAATCAAGAATAAGAAATAAACAGTGCGCATCACACCTTCCCCACCGTAGAGGGTCTCCATCGTAGTGAAGTGATAAGCAACATAACAAAAGAGAAACAAAACAGAACTCAGCATCGCCACACCGATCCATAACTTATGTGCTTTGACATTCTGTTTCTTAACCATCCACACAGCCATAATTAGACTGAATGCAACGATGCTATTCAGAGCCGCATGAACCGGCGGCAGAAATGACATACTCATCCCCTCAGGCAATGGTATCTTCAGGTTCGGCCTACGCATGAGACCTACCAGAATAAGAACGGCTGCAGTAAGAACCCAAGTGACTATCTTAAGCTTCTTACCCAGCTTCAAATTAGGCTGTCTCTGCAGGTAGTTGTTAAAATCACTCATCATCTAATTTCACACGTTCTTATTTTAGAGCATCCAGAGCCGCTCCCACTTCAAGATCAAGTTGCTTCTTTTTAAGTTCCGCACCTACCTTATTTTTAGCATGAAGCTGCGCATACACATCAGACTTAGTCTTCATCACCATGTTCGAATCAAATACAGAAATCCCCATGTCATGCAGAATAGCTCCTTTCATTCCACTACCCTCTTTATCGGTATTTTCTTCAAACTTCATGTAAAGCATATGGTCGTGGCAGAACTCATTCACAGCATCCACATCAGTAGTCAAAAACCACCACTTATCAGTCTCAGCTTTCAAAGCCTGAGCCATGCTCTTCATCGAAGCCACTCCATCCTCTTCTTCCATCACACTCACGGTCACTAGTTGGAAATTGGAATCCCCCTCATACTTCTCATACAGATCTCTCAGTATGGTGAAATTCACTTTATTACACTCTGGGCAAGAGCCATAGAACTGAGCAAAAACCCAAACCTTACCCTTAAGAGACTGTAAGTTCACAAGCTCCCCATCTTGATTAGTAGCACTGAAGTCTTCTTCTAATTTAAGAATATCATGCAGCCCCACACTCTCCTCCATCGACATCACCTGCACATTAACAACATTGCGGCTTCCCGCCTCTGTATTCTTCTCAGCAGATTCTCGGCTATATTTACCCAGAAACATAAAACACCCTATGATAATCGCGCATAGAACCGCTACCACAAGATAGATCATCGCTATCTTCTTCGCATCACCACTCTTATTCATTTTATCTTCTACTATCTCTCTCATGATTACTTAATCTTAATGTTCGCTTGTTCTTCTCTCTCGCGCTGTCTCTTCAGACGATATCCCATAATAAGAATAAACAAGATAAATCCAGAAAACACAATCAACGGAAAATGATATCTATTAGAGTTATTCTTCACTGAAAATTCCTTATCCGCAGACTCTTCATTCAAAATATAGTCGATGTTTTTATACATATAGTTCTGCCATTCACTAACCAGGTTCTCCTTACCTGATTCAGCTTGAGCATCACTACGCGCCGCAAAGTAAAAATCATCATGTCTCCCTCTCAAGTTCATATGGTAATCTACGATCCTTGTAATATCAGGTAGAATCCTCTCTCCTGTATTTAATCTCGTTTGAGTCACATCACCTAATTTCAGATCTTTATTAATATATTTAGAAAACTCATCACTCTTCGAAGTAAGATAGATCCAGTCATCACCTCCTCCATGCTTCAGGCAAAATTCCTTAAGCTCATCAGCACTCAGAGAATCATAAGGATCCGCTGAGATACACACCACTTGAAACCGTTCCTCACCAACATAGCGCTCAGTTGCCTGCTTAAGGATATCCACTAGAACCACTGACTCACGCTCCACCTCAGGAGAGATCAGCGTCATCAATGACACCTTATTTTCTAATAACGTAAACCCTGCTTCATAAATCTCTCCCTCTGGACCTTCAACTTGGAAATTAGTTTTAATAATACCAAGCGTCTTAGCTGGCCGCCCTTTCACCACTTCAGCCACCTCCTCACCCATTTTCTCCTTATACTTATAGACAATAAAAAAACCGCCCAATAACATCAACAGAATAAGAATAATCACTGTGCGCCGGATCGCTACAGGATCTCGTTCAACGGGCTGGAAGTTTTGAGCAGGTTTCATAGTTCACTTAATAAGTTCACATGCTTCCCTATGCTTAGTTCCAACAAAAAGCAAGTAATCCTAGTGCTAATGGCAAATATAATAGCGTGAACAAAAATAATCCTCGGGAAGACTCTCTCGTACCCGCTTTTCCAAATTTCACTGCCAACCAACACATATAAACACCAGCTAAAGCACCTCCTATACCAAATATCCAGTTCGCATACTCAACTCCTGGCAAACAAGCAATCGGTGCCAGAACCGCCAAACATACACTGAAAATCAACGCTAACCTTGCCGTCTTCTTCCCACTCACATCTCCATTACTCCACATCACATAACCCGCATCCTCATACTCTTCACGACAAAGCCAATTAATTGCAACAAAATGCGGTAACTGCCACAAGAACAGCAGCGCAAACAAATACCAAGCCGCACCATCATTCCAGTTTCCCCCAGCCGCTACCCAACCAATAACTGGCGGAATTGCTCCTGGAATCGCTCCCACCAATGTATTCGCTGAAGACCTCCGCTTCATTGGCGTATAAATAAACACATAAGTCACAATCGTAATAGCTGCCAGATAAGCACTCCATGTCCCCACTTTTGCACCCAAATGAATCACCCCAAATGCACTCAAAATCCAGCCTACCGCAAATGCAGTAACCACATTCATTCGCTCTGAAGGCAGAGGTCTATTCGCCGTGCGCTTCATCTGCCTATCCTGTTGAATCTCCATCAACTGGTTAAACGCAGCACTACCAAACGCAGCAGCCGCCGTCCCCAGTAATGTATGAAAAAGTCGCCACCAGTCATTCACCCATACCCCACTAAAACTCAGCGAAGCCAATATATAACCAAACAAAGTAGTAATCAGCACAAATGTATTCAGACGGATTTTCATCAATACCATCAGATCTTCTCTGAGAGAAACCACTTCGCTTTTTACTTCAGCTTCATTAACTTCTTTTCTTTTCCTACCAGCCATTACTAGGCGCATAATGCACCTATAAATTCTTTTGCCAAGAACTAAGATTTTTCAAATTCTCTCCCTTTTCTGTCGAATTTAGAACCATTTCGAAGCCTCAGTCTCAAATTCATAAAAAGAACGATCAAGAAATACTAACTACATACACAAGTAACTTATTCACAATTATTTTACCGTTTACGCAACAGAGCAAAACACTCTAATTTAAACCAATCCAAACCACCCATAACTCCAAATAGAAATTAAATATGCGTTGTATCCAATGTGGCTCACTTGATGATAAAGTCATCGACTCACGAATGTCCAAGGACGGAACCTCTACCCGTCGCAGACGTGTATGCCTGCAGTGCAGCTACAGATACACAACATATGAGCAGATAGAACGCACCGAGCTCAGAGTCGTCAAGCGTGATGGTTCACGCCAAACACTCAATCGTGAAAAACTCCTCCGTGGCCTGGTCAAAGCCTGTGAAAAACGCCCCGTATCGATGGATCGCCTCGGCAGAGCAGTTGAAGAAATTTTAGCAGAGCTTCATAAAGATCACCTATCTGAAGTCCCCTCTGGAGTCATCGGAGTCAAAGTCACAGACAAACTCTACGATATCGATCCCGTGGCCTACGTGCGCTACGTCTCCGTATATCGCCAGTTCGAAGACGTTGGTGAATTCATTAAGGAAATCCAGAGACTTGAATACAGAGGACGCAAAGACCCTCTTCAACCACCGCTTTTTAACGAATAACTTTAGCCATAATCTTAACCCACTCATTCCAAACTTAACCTCCCCCTGAGAAATCTACACTACCATGATTTGCATCACAGGAAACATGCCCGTCCTCCAAGTAGGAGAACACCAGATATCAGATTACGACACCTATTGGATACGTCGTTCTATTGAGGATGCAGCACGTAACGCTAACCAACCACACTTCTCGTTCGTAGACGATGTCTATGACGGTATTGTCTTCTACCTTGAAAATAAATGCTCTCTCAGGCTACTCAAACTAGAAGATCTATATAAGCGCATACGCCACACTCTCAAAAGAATCGGCTGTGAAGCCATCGCAAATGCACTAAAAATAGAGTCCCCCCCCATCACCATTTCACTGGAGCGAGCAGCCATAGAAGCAGGAAATGGTTTCGAATTAGCGTTCTACCAAATTCTTAACACTGAAATGCTAACTCTAAAAGAACTCGGTGCACGTGAAGTCTTCTTCAGTGAGATCCGTGAATCTATTCTTATACTAAAGCAGTCCACCAAATGGTATGATGACTGTGATCAGCTAGAAAAAGACATCCTACTCTGGCTAAAAAATGCGGGAACTAGCCCGCAAAGACAAGGATTCAGAATCCGTTGCAATATTGAAGCTATCAAAGTTTAAATCCTCCCCTAACATTACTACATGCCTCACATCCTTATAGTTGAAGATGAATTTTCAATCGCCGAGACCATCATCTACGCTCTCAAAACCGAGCATTTCGAGACCTCTCACGTCTCAACAGGATCAGAAGCTATCTCACTCATCCAAAACAACAATACCTATGCCCTCGTCATCCTAGACATCGGACTACCAGACACAACTGGGCTCGATGTCTGCCAGATCATCCGCAAGCAATCCGGTGTACCTATCTTATTCCTCACAGCAAGAGACTCAGAGATTGACCGTATCCTCGGACTCGAATTCGGGGCAGATGACTATGTCACTAAACCATTCAGCCCACGAGAACTCGTAGCCAGAATCAAAGCCATATTGAGAAGAACCTCCTCCAATAGTTCACCACAAAAACTCATCAGCCACACCACCACAGGCATCAGCATAGACTCCCTAGCCATGACAATTCATAGCGATGGTAAGCCACTAGACCTCACCGCGCACGAGTACAAACTACTTGCTACATTTATTGCTCAACCTGGGCGAACATTCACCAGAGAGCAACTCCTAAAACACGCTTGGGATGATCCCGGATCAGCCATGGATAGAACAGTAGATGCCCACATTAAGACCCTGAGATCTAAACTACACGCTTCATCCAGCAAATACACAGAAGTCATCCAGACCAGAAGGGGGCTAGGCTACTGCTACCACCCTCCTATAACCTAATATTTTTCGCTCGACTTCACCCCCTCTCTATAATCAATAATACCCCATGCAGAAACATATAGCGCGATTCGTATCCGTAATCTATACTTCCCTCTCATTTTCTCTTGCTAACGACAAACCAAACATCATCTACATCAACGTAGACGACCTAGGATGGTCAGACGTAGAATATCAAGGCAGTCAATTCTACGAAACCCC
>JALZVD010000165.1 GCA_023300205.1 Akkermansiaceae bacterium
CCGATCATGGCGAGTGCCATGGGTGCTGCAAACCATAGGACGACGTCTGTTTTGAAGGAGTATTGATTAATAAGGATGACTGGAAGAGCTAATAACGCCTGTAGGAACATGCAGAGATGGATGGAGTAATGTGTCAGGTGGAAGGAGGCTTCGATCTTTTTTGGTAGTGGGATTTGAGATTTCCAGACTGCGGGGAGCATTTTCTTGGCGGTTTGCATGGATCCTTTAGCCCATCTGAATTGTTGAGATCTGAATGCTTGGAAAAATGAGGGTAGTTCAGCAGGGACAACGAGGTCTGGAAGGAAGTGGATCTTCCATCCTTTCAGCTGGGCTCTGTAGGATAGGTCTAGGTCTTCAGTAAGGGTGTCTGCATTCCATCCGCCGGCGTCATCGATGGCTTCACGGGCCCATACTCCGGCGGTGCCATTGAAGTTAAGGAAGTAGCCATTGTAGGATCTTGCGACTTGTTCCATGACGAAGTGACCGTTTACTCCGACGCTCTGGGCGCGTGTGAAGGCGTTTTCTTCTGCGTTGAGGTGTCCCCATCTGGCTTGAACGACGCAGTATTTTTCTTTTGTTAAAAAGTGTGGGATGGTTTTACGAAGGAAGTTCTCTGGTGGGACGAAGTCACTGTCAAAGATGGCGATGTATGGAGCATCGTTTATTTGAAGTCCGTATTCTAAGGCGCCGGCTTTAAAGCCTGAACGGTCTGATCTGCGGATGACTTTGATGGATATTCCTTTATTGGAGAGTTCTTCAACGACGTTATCGACGAGTTCTTTGGTGTTGTCTGTGGAGTCGTCTAGGACTTGGATGGTATGACGGGGGTAGTCAATGGCGGCGACAGCACGGATGACTCTCTCTGCGACTGCAGATTCATTGTAGAGGGGGATTTGAGAGAGGACTTCTGGGGCGTTAGCGTCGGTGACGATGTGTGCTTTTTCTGCGGCTTGATTGTGTTCTTTGATTTCGTCTTTTTTTCTGAAGAAGAGGTAGATCACAAAGTAGTGGTGCAGCCCGAATATGATAAGGACTGCACTGCAGATGGCGTAAATTATGAGTGGTATGTTGTCTAACATCGAATTACTCGCGGAGTAAGATGCATGGAGGGCCGGTGATCAAGTTTATTCATACCACTCCGGTATGAGTTTCATTTGCATCATTATTTGGTATTAGATTGATTTACGTTCCAGTTGTATTTTATCCAATCGATTTTGAGAGAGGTGTTTAACTTGGCGGTTCTGAATTTGTTCAAGTAGATTGCTGGGTTTTTGGTTTTGAAATCTGATGCGTACCAATTGAATAGCTCTGAGTATTTGGCGCTGTATCCATTAATTTGAACTGCGTGGCTACTGTTAGCGAATTTGACAGCTTGGTCGCTGAGCTGGATGTTGAGGCTGTTACCTGTGAATGCTTCATTGCGGAGTGGTGGACAGCTGACGCTGGCACAGTTAACGGCGAAGTGTATGCGGCCATCAGGGTAGTCACGCAGGAGAGTTTTTTTCTCGAGGGTGTTTAGACTGATGCTTCCTGTCGGTGTTTTGATAATGTTCTTATCGAAAATGGAAAATGCTTTGCCGATTTTGGTAACTGATTCAAGTGGGTAGTGGTCGAGCACGACATCGACCATATTGGCATTGTATAGATTGATTCGGAATGCTGCTTTGTCGTTTTTTGAGAGTTTGTTGCTATCAATTTTTGCCCAATCTTTGATGATGGAGTTGAGCGCGGCTTTGTCTTTGGAGTTGCTGTCCCAGGTTTTATAATCAACCCCGCTTGAGTGAGCGTATTTCTTGAGGAGCTCATTGTAGGTTGTGTAGTCCTGTGCTTGTGCTTGGATGGAGGTGAGTGTAAATGATATGGCTATTAGTTTTAAAAGGTTCATTTTTTATTTGTTTGGTTTGTGTGTCACTAGGATGGATAAAGGTTGGGTTTTATTCAAAACAATTTCAAAAAAAATCTTATGTTATTACTTATGTAGTGCTTAGTAATTATGAAAAAAATCTTGGAATAAGATATGGGCTAAGTTAGTCTCATACGCATCTTACATGTTTAGTTAGTCTTAATAACGTATAGAAATAGAGAGAATGCACCCTATAATAATTATTGGTAATGGTATAGCTGGAGTGACAGCGGCAAGAGAGATTCGCAAATTAGATTCGGAAGTCCCGATTCTGATGATCTCAGGAGAGACTGATCATCATTTTTCTAGAACGGCGTTGATGTATATTTTCATGGGCCATATGAAGTATGAGAATACGAAGCCTTACGAGGATTTTTTCTGGAGTAAAAACCGTATCGATCTCTTGCGTGGGTGGGTGAAGACTATTGACCATAAGAGTAACCAGATCGTGATGGCGAATGGTGAGAAGTTAGATTACAAAGAGCTGGTTCTAGCGGTAGGCTCGACACCTAATAAATTTGGCTGGCCTGGTCAGGATCTTCCTGGTGCTCAGGGGTTGTATTCTAAGCAAGATTTAGACAATTTAGAAGAGTCAGCTAAGACGGCTAAGCGCGCAGTGATCACTGGTGGAGGCTTGATAGGAATTGAGATGGCGGAGATGCTTTTGACGCGAGGGATACCGGTTACGTTTTTAGTCCGAGAGAAATTATTCTGGGGTAGTGTTTTACCTAAAGAGGAGGCGGTGATGATAGAGAAGCATGTCCGCGAGCATCATTGTGATCTGAGGATGGGTGAGGAGCTGGACTCGATTCACGAGGGGGAGAACGGAAGAGTGGCTTATGTCACGACGAAGAAGGGAGAGAGAATAGACTGTGAAATTGTGGGTCTAACAGCTGGTGTGAGGCCTAATACTTTGTGGTTGTCTGGTAACGAGGAGTTGGAAATGGATAGGGGGATCATGATTGATCATTACTTCCAGACAAATTTACCTAATGTTTGGTCTGTGGGTGACTGTGCGCAGTTCACGGATCCACTGCCGGGCCGCCGACCGCTAGAGCAGGTCTGGTACACTGGCAAAATGCATGGAGCTCATCTTGCACAGAATTTAGTAGGAGAGAGAAAGGCGTATGATCCTGGTATATGGTGGAACTCAGCGAAGTTTTTCGATATTGAGTACCAGACGTATGGCATTGTGATGCCGCAGCCTATGGAGGGTGAAGAGACGTTTTTCTGGCAAGCAGCAGAAGGGTATCACACGATCAGAATAAATTTTGATGCGGATACTCTTATTGTAAAGGGGGTCAATGTCTTTGGCATGCGTCACCGTCATCAAGTCTGGGAGCACTGGCTGGCAACAAAAGCTGAGATGCCAGAAGTGATGGCAAATCTTGTTGCTGCGAACTTCGATCCAGAATTCTTTAAGCGACATGAGCAATCAATCGTGGAGAGCTGGAATAGGGAGTACCCAGAACATCAAGTAACACTTAACACAACCATCAAAAAGGGACTCTTTTCAAAGCTTTTACGTTCACTTCAACCATCCTCATAACATGTCAGATTTTATTCACGAAAGTCACTCAATTGTCCCTCCAGATCCTAAGCTGGACAAGTACCAGCGTATCGGGTTGGTCCTACTAGGAATAGGCCTAGCAACATTCTTCAGCTCCCTCTTTGCGGGTTATAAAGAGAGCGGGAATAATACGATCGCTTTTTCTACTACGATGATCTTGGTTTTTTCTGGGGGCATTATTTATGGCTTAAGAACTCATCTTAAGCGCCAGCCGGGTATTGCTAATAATGGTATTATGACTACTTCGGTGACTTCCGCAGGTGCATTTGGGTGGTTAATTGGCATTACGATGACTACTCTGTATGTGCTGTACTATTGGTGGCATGAGAAGCTCGCGGGGATGACTTCATTGTTTGATCCTCTGAGTAATGCTATCCGCGGGAAAGATGCGGATCAATGGTTTATGTATGGGGCGCTTTATACTATTGGGGTGATTATTATGGGGATTAAGGCGCTGGCAAAATACCGTCATTCTCGTTATCAGATGATCCGGACATCTTCTATTATTGGTTCACAGCTTTTCCTCGCTTTCCTGACTCCTTATATAATGGAGAGGCTAAATCAGCCGTATTTTGCACCTAATTACTTCTGGCCGCTTGATTATAAAAGTATGATGCCGGATAAGGTGTCTCACCTTCAAGAGGCGGGGAATGTGGGTAACTTTATTATTGGCTGGGTAGTGGTGATGTTCTTAGTGGTGACTCCTTTGTTAACGTATTACTTTGGTAAGCGTTGGTATTGCTCATGGGTGTGTGGTTGTGGAGGACTAGCGAATACGGCTGGTGATTCATGGAGGCAGCTTTCTAATAAAAATCTGGTTGCTTGGAAATATGAGCGAGTTACTATATACAGTATTCTAGTTTTTGCTGTTGTGATGACTGTGATAGTTTGGCTTTCCGCAAGCCAGGGTTTATTTCCTTCTTTTGGTCCTAAGGTTCAGGAGGTCTATGGTTTCCTCATTGGTAGTGTGGCTGCTGGTGTTATTGGAACTGGATTCTATCCTATCTTGGGGACGCGTATCTGGTGCCGATTTGGCTGTCCTATGGCGGCGGTTCTGGGGATCATTCAGAAATTTAAATCAAGATTCCGTATCACGACTAATGGTGGTCAGTGTATCTCATGTGGTAATTGTTCTACCTATTGTGAAATGGGGATTGATGTGAAATGGTATGCTCAACGGGGTCAGGACATTGTCCGAGCTTCATGCGTAGGCTGTGGAATGTGCTCAGCAGTCTGTCCACGTGGTGTGCTACAGTTAGAAAATGGGCCAACAGAACAAAGAGCTGAATATCAGGTGGATCTTCTTTCATCTATGAAGGCTCGCAAAATGGAGGGTAAAGTAAAATAATGAATAATGATCCGAAGAAGAATGAATCAGATGAGAACTGCGAAGGCATCGACTGTGCAGAGAAGACTCTTCATGAGAGTGTGGCGCAAGTGAACCCTGAGTGGGTGGAGCCAGATGGGGAGTGCTCTAGTTGTGTGTCTATGGAGCATGAGATGGCGGCTGATCCTGCATATGTGCCCAAAGAGTTAGATGGGAAAGAGTGATTTAGATAATTAGTCGTTGTGGTTGGGTTTTTGACGTTGTTGCTTTTTTTCGCCTTGTTTTGATTTGTCGTCTAGCATGCGGTTTTTCTGGCGGCGTGAGCGGCGGCGTTTTTGGCGGCGAATTTTTTCTCTGGCTTGCTGGCGTGCGGACTGGATGCCGAGGATTTTTTCTTGGAATGTCTCGCAGAGTTCTTTGCGGGCGATGAAGCGGTTGAGCTCACGTGAGCGTTCTGCTTGGCATTTGACTTCGATTCCTGATGGTGTGTGTTTGAGGTAGACGCAGCTTGCGGTTTTATTGATTTTTTGTCCGCCACTTCCTGATCCGCGGATGAATTTTTCTATGAGGTCTGAGGGTAGGATGCCGAGCTTGATCATGCGGGCTTCTAGGGCTTTCCATTTTTCTGGGCTGGGCATAGGGGGAGATTAGAGGATAAAGGGGAAAGGATAAAGGGGAAAGGTTGTTGGTTCATTATCTATGGCTTGACTGAACGAGGGTGAGAGATCATAAGCGTTGCATGTTTAAGGGAACTTTCACGGCTATAGTTACTCCATTTAAGGATGGAAAGGTGGATGAGGCGGCATTCCGTAAGCTTATCGATTTTCAGATCGAGGGTGGTGTGGAGGGTATTGTGCCTGTGGGTACGACGGGGGAGTCTCCTACGCTGGGGAGGAAGGAGCATCTTGAGGTGATCCGTGTGGCTGTGGAGCATGTGGCTGGTAGGGTGCTGGTGATAGCGGGTACTGGGGCGAATGCTACGGCTGAGGCGATTTATTTAACCCAGGAGGCTGAGAAGCTAGGAGTGGATGGTTCACTACAGGTGACGCCGTATTATAACAAGCCTTCTCAGGAGGGTTTGTATCAGCATTTTAAGACTGTGGCTGAGTGTACGAAGTTGCCGATTATGTTGTATTCTGTTCCTGGTAGGTCGGTGGTTAGCATAGAGCCAGAGACTGCGGGTCGCTTGGCGAAAGATTGTGTGAATATTTTATCGATCAAGGAAGCGGGTGGTGATCCAGAGCGAGTGAATGCACTTAAGTCTGCGCTGCCAGATGGTTTTCCTATCTTGTGTGGTGATGATCCTTTAACAGTAGATTTTATGAAGCGCGGAGCTGTGGGCTTGGTGTCAGTGGCGTCTAACATTATTCCGCGTGCGATGTCTGATCTGGTGCGTGCGATGAATTCTAACAACATGGCGGGCGCGAAGGTAATCCATGCTGAGTATGAGCCACTGATGAGTACTCTTATGGGAGTTGATACTAATCCTGTGCCTATTAAGGCTGCGGTATTTCTGATGGGGATGTGTGAGCAGGAGATAAGGCTGCCGTTGGTGACGTTAACAGATGCGAATATGACGACTGTTAGAGGGCTTTTAGAGCAATTTAAGTTAGTCTAGTAGTTAGAAATTAAACTTGAGGATAGAGTAATAATTATGAAAAAAAGTGTATTAACGTTAGCGATGTTAGCAATGAATGTGGTTGCAGAGCCAGTTGAAGTGGCTCCTGTAGCTCCGGTAGTGGAGCAGGTAGATAAGGTTGTTGAGAAGGAGTTTACGATCCAGGAGACATCCGCTAAGATCACGTCTGTTCTGGAGGCTGCTTTTAGTGCGGCGGCATCTGTAAAGGATGAGGCGACATTAGCAGCAGCAGGTGTGAAGCTGGATGAGTTATCTATAGAGCTTTTGGCTCTGGAGCCACAGTTAGATGCTACGGCTAAGCCGGATGATAAGCAGATGAAGGAGGCTGCGGTAAACTTTGTGCGTATGACTGAGAAGGTTTCTAAGCAGATGCAGGCAATGATGGCGAATAAGTTAGCTGGTGAATTAGAGAAAGGTAGGGAGGCTCAGTTTATGAATTTCCTTAAGGCGTCTGCTCCGGTGAAGTTGAAGATGGATGCTTTAATGCCACCTGCGAAGTTGAATCAGTTTGTGAAGGAGATCAAGGCTGAGCAGGCTGCAGCTGCGGGTGCTGAGAAGGCGGCAGGAGCTTCTGAGTAGGGGGGTGTATTTAAGGACTTAATTTTAGAGGGAGTACTAGAAGTGGTTAGA
>JALZVD010000166.1 GCA_023300205.1 Akkermansiaceae bacterium
GCCACCAAGCCCCAGCTATTCCTATTCATGGGAGACTGCATCTACGCAGACACCCATGACATGAAGGTCATGCAAGCTAAATACAAAGCACTAGCTGACCTCCCCGCATACGCCAAATTCTCTAAAAAGCACAAAATCATCCCCATCTGGGACGACCACGACTACGGCATAAACGACGCAGGAAATGAATATCAAGAGAAAATAGAATCCCAAAAAATATTCCTCGATAGCCACAACTTCCCCACAGATCACCCCGCAAGATCACGCAAAGGAATCTATCACTCCCACACACAAGGACCAAAAGGCAAAATCACCCAAATCATCAACCTAGATACCCGCTACCACCGTAGCCCACTTGATAAACGTAAAATAGCCAAACGCCAAACATACTTCCCAGTCACAGACCCAAAAGCAACCATCCTAGGAGCCCAGCAATGGGCATGGCTAGAAGCTCAGTTAAACAAGCCCGCAGACCTACGCATCATCGTCTCCAGTATCCAAATCATCTCAGCAGAACACCGCTTTGAAAAATGGCAAAATATCCCCACCGAACGCAAACGCCTAATTCAGCTCCTAAAGAAATCCAACACCAAACGAGTCCTCATCCTCAGCGGAGATCGTCATATGGCTGAAATCTCTAAACTCACCCCAGAAGAAACAGGCCTAAATTTTGACCTCCTAGAACTCACCTCCAGCGGTCTCACCCACGCATACGCACCAAAAAGCCCTAACAAACATCAACTACCCGGCAGCTTCGTAAACATAATAAACTTTGGATCCTTAGACATCGACTGGTCTAACAAAATTCCAACAGTCACACTCAACATCCACGATCGGGACGGCAAGAAAATCTTCCATACAGAAACAGCCTTCAAGGAATAACCCCCCTAAAAAGAGATCAATTACCATTCTTTCTCTCTATCTCCTTATCACGCTTATGAATCAAATGCGTAATCAGGGATGTCCATCCAGTCTGGTGAGATGCCCCTAAGCCCTCTCCTGTCTCAGCATTGAAATACTCATAATAAAGAATCAAATCCTGCCATTCCTTCTTATCTTTATAGTCCTCTACATCGCCAAAGCACGGTCGTCTCCCATCCTCACCCACTGTAAACAACGTCACTAAGCGAGCACAGAGATCGCGGGCCACTTCACGTAAATTGAGCTGATTACCCGAACCCTTAGGATACTCCACCTTAAAGGAATCCCCGTAGTAGAAATGATAACGTTCCAGCGCCTCGATAAGTAAATAGTTCGTGGGAAACCATATCGGCCCACGCCAGTTAGAGTTCCCGCCAAACATATCAGTCTCTGATTCACCAGGAGTATATCGCACCTCATTCGTCTTCCCTCCATGAGTGAAAATAAATGGCTCTTTTTCATGCACCTTACTCAAGGAACGAATCCCAAACTCAGACAAAAACTCATCAGGGTCTAACATCCGCTCCAGAGTCCTACGCAACTGATCTTCTGATGCCACAGAAAGCAAAGTCAGATCACCTAACTCACGCTTATGAGCCTTGCGAGTACAGATATACTTATTTAAATCAGGCCTACTATCCAAGAACCACTCCAAGCGCTTTCTAAATTCTGGAAGCGCATTCAAAGTCCCTTCCGTCAGTGTTAATGTAGCAAACAACGGTAATAACCCTACTAAAGAACGAGTCTTCAAATGCATCGGCGCCTTCTTATTAATGATCAGCTGGTCATAGTAAAACCCATCTTCCTCATCCCATAAGCCAGATCCACCAATGCTATTTATCGCATCAGTAATATTCACAAAATGCTCAAAAAACTTAGACGCTATATCACCATATGCAGGATTCTCCGGAGCCAACTCCAGAGCCATTGACAACATCGTCAAACAATAACTCGCCATCCACGCAGTCCCATCAGCCTGATTCAGAGAAGAACCATCCGGAAGCGCATGAGAACGATCAAAGACCCCAATGTTATCCAAGCCCAAGAAACCACCACCAAAGACATGACGCCCCTCACTATCCTTGCGGTTCACCCACCAAGTAAAGTTAATCAAAAGCTTCTGGAATGCTTTTTCTAAGAAAAGCTTATCCCTCTCCCCTCGTGCTCCAGTGATCTTATAAACCCTCCACACCGCCCATGCATGCACCGGCGGATTAACATCAGAAAAATTCCACTCATACGCCGGCAACTGACCATTCGGATGCATATACCACTCACGAGTAAGCAACAATAATTGATCCTTCGCAAAGTCAGGATCTACCGTCGCAAATGAAATCATATGGAACGCAGAGTCCCATGCAGCAAACCACGGATACTCCCACTTATCAGGCATAGACAATACATCCTGAGCATAGATATGCTGCCAGTCATTATTTCGCCCCTCCAGCCTCCTCGGTGAGAGCGGAGCGCCATCTGGGCTGTGATTCAACCAGTCCTTAACTACAAAATGATAAAATTGCTTAGTCCATAATAGTCCAGCATAAGACTGTCGGCTAATGAGCTTTTCTTCCTCAGCCAAATGATCAGGAATAATATCACAATAAAACTCATCAGCTTCTCGGATACGTGCATCCATCGTCTCCTCAAATTCCTCAAACGCCGCAAAACCATTATTCTCATCCCTCGCATGCAGCCGGCAACGTATCGAAATAGTCTCCCCAGCAGGAACCTCTAACTTGAAATAAGGTGCTGCCCTAGTTCCCTTTTGCTCAGGATTCAACACATCTTCTTCGTGTTTGATCACATAACGATGGAATGCATCTTTCTTGTAAGCAGCCTTACTCGACCTTCCAAAGATAGCTTCCTCATTCGTCTCGTTCTCAGTAAATAGCCAGCTATCCAGCGGACAATCATCACTAGATTCAACATGAAATACAAACTCACCTAATGTCTCATGTTCAATCTTAAGAACACCATCCTCCAAATACATACTAGGCTTAACCTCAGGGATCTCACTCTTATTTCCTCCCTCCCAGATATTGCGGAACCACACCATAGGCAAAACATGCGCAGGTGCAGACTCAGTCGCTCTATTCGTAATTGAAATCTTCCATAAGACATCCTCAGCTGTCCGCTTAGCCACCTCTTGAACAACGTCAAAATAACGATTATCATCAAACACTCCAAGATCAGTCAACTCCACCTCTCGCTCAAGTCGGTTCAACTTACTATTAGCCTCCAATAATTTGGTATAAGGATACTTACACTGAGGATACTTATACAGAACCTTCGTGTAAGAATGTGATGGCGTAGAATCTAAATAGTAATAACACTCTTTACAATCCTCGCCATGATTCCCCTCGTGCCCGCCAAATCCATAAAGACGCTCCTTTAAAATACTATCCTGCCCGTTCCACAAAGCCGGCGCAAAGCACAACCTACCCTTCCTATCTGACCAGCCATTCAGCCCATCCTCACTCCAGCGATACACCCTACTACGCGCATGATCATGTGGAAATGCCGTCCAGCTATGCCCATGCTCAGTGTAATCCTCCCGAACCGTCCCCCACTGTCGCTCACTAAGGTAAGGACCCCAACGTAGCCAGTTCTTAGAACGTTCTCGGTTTTCTTTAAGGCGTATATTTTCTGGTGTCATGAGGGTAATCGTTTAAATGTTATCTTGCCATAAACTACATAGAATAAATCTCAAGCCATAACCGATTAAATTTTGTGCATTTAACCACAAAAACGCCCTCCGTTTCCAGAGAGCGTTTAAAAGATTAACTGAGTCTAAAACCGTCTCTACTTCAGCATTCCTACAAGAGTTTTACCCATGTCTGACGGTGTCTCAGAAACTGCAATACCACACTCAGCAAGAATCTTCTTCTTCGCCGCAGCGGTATCTTCTTCACCACCTACAATCGCTCCAGCATGTCCCATGCGGCGTCCAGGAGGAGCTGTTGACCCAGCAATAAATCCTGCAATTGGCTTCTTACAATGCTCAGCTGCCCAACGAGCCGCTTCTGCTTCTGCATTTCCACCAATCTCACCGATCATGATGATCGCTTCAGTCTCGTCATCATCATTGAACATCTTCAAAACATCCAGATGAGAAGTTCCGTTGATCGGATCTCCACCAATACCCACACAAGTCGACTGACCGTAACCAAGCTCAGTAAGCTGATACACAGCCTCATAAGTAAGTGTTCCAGAACGTGACACAACACCAACGTTTCCACGCTTATGAATGTATCCAGGGGCAATACCAATACGGCAACCACCATTCGAGTTCTCACCCCTACCTGGAGTCACAATCCCCGGACAGTTAGGCCCGATAAGACGCGTCTTACTTCCAGCCATCGCCGCCCTCACTCTCATCATATCAGCCACTGGGATTCCCTCAGTGATCGCCACAACCAGCTCCATCTCTGCATCCACTGCTTCCAAAATCGCATCTGCTGCGAACGGAGGAGGAACGAATATTGCAGACACTGTTGCGCCTTGCTGCTTAGCTGCCTCTTCCACCGTATCATAGATAGGAGTGCTGCTGCCAAAAGTCTGTCCACCTTTACCCGGTGTCACACCTGCTACGATCTGAGTGCCGTAGTCGATAGAAAGCTGTGCGTGCTTTCCACCAAATCCACCCGTGATTCCCTGTACAAGAACCTTAGTGTTTTCATCTACTAGAATTGCCATTTTATTATTTTAAATTGAGTAATTAATATTGATTAGATTATCCCTTAACTGCAGCAACGATTTTCTCCGCTGCGTCATTAAGGTTATCAGCTGGGATGACTGCAAGATCCGAGTTAGCAATAAGCTCACGCCCTTTCGCCACATTCGTTCCTTCCAGTCTCACTACGAGTGGAATGCTCAGCCCCGTCTCCGCAGCTGCGGCGAGAATCCCTTCTGCGATGATATCACACTGCATAATACCACCAAAGATGTTAACGAGGATTCCCTCTACCTTCGGATCAGCAAGAATGATTTTAAACGCAGCAGCAACCTGCTCCTTAGTAGCACCACCTCCCACATCGAGGAAGTTTGCTGGATCTCCACCACAATGCTTAATGATGTCCATTGTCGCCATAGCGAGACCTGCTCCGTTAACGAGACAAGCAATGTTTCCATCAAGACCTATATAGTTGAGGTCATACTTAGATGCTTCCACTTCACGAGGATCTTCCTCAGTAGTGTCACGCATCGCTACAATATCTGGATGACGGTAAAGCGCGTTATCATCGAAGCCAAACTTAGCATCAAGTGCCAGAACATCACCATCTGGAGTTACTACCAGCGGGTTAATCTCAACCATGTCGCAATCACATGAAATAAAGAGCTTATAAAGATTCTTAATTAACTTAGAAAACTGCTTAGCTGTATCACCAGTAAGACCATAAACCTTAATCAACTTACGCACCTGGAATGGCTGAAGGCCTGCTAGTGGGTGAATGTATTCTTTAACAATCTTCTCAGGAGTCTCCTCCGCAACTGCCTCAATGTCCATACCACCTTCAGTAGATGCTACAATCACTGGCTGGCACGTCGCGCGGTCGAGAAGAATCGAGAGATAAAACTCACTCTCAATATCTACTGACTCAGCGATCATCACCTTGTTGACAAAACGTCCTTCCTCACCAGTCTGGTGAGTCACAAGCGTCTGTCCTAGCATCTGCGCTGCCAGCTCTTTGATCTCAGCTGGAGTATCTGCGAGATGCACTCCCCCTTTAAATCCATTCTTAAATGTGCCTTTACCTCTTCCACCTGCGTGGACCTGGGCCTTAACAACTAATCCGCTGCCTCCAATCGCATTGGCTGCTGCTTCGGCTTCTTCAGCAGTGCCTGCTACTTGCCCATTTGGGCTAGGCACTCCGAACTTTTCAAATAGCTCTTTCGCTTGATACTCGTGAATATTCATTGGTCGAATCTCACCTTAATGGTGATTGCTATGGTTCAAGATGGTATTAGCCTCATAGTCAAGGTGAAACAACCATGATTTAACTATTAATAACAGTCATCACTGTCATTAAAGACGCTAATGAAAAAAAATAATGTCTATAAACCTGATCTGTGTATAAACTCTTTTAAATAGTAGCAGATATGGAACTCGACTTAATAGACACCCTAATTGACCTCAAGGAATACAAACCTCGTGAAATAGAAGAAGTAATGGAAGATCCATTCACCATCAGACTCCTTCCAGATCACGAGCGAGAAGATGGAGAATCTCGCTATTACATGATTGGCAGAACCATCGCAGACCGCTACCTCTTCCTCTGCTTTTGGACTGACGGAAAAAAAGCAAGAATCATCTCCGTAAGAAACCTCACTGAAGGTGAAAAACGCTTCTATGACAGACGCTACGCTGAATTCAAATAACTCATCTAAAACATCTTCACATGAAAACTATCAAAAACTGGACAGACCTTCCCGAGTTTAAAAATGAAAAAGAAGAACATGACTTCTGGCAAAAACATGAAATCCAAGGCGATCTCATGAACGGTTCTGTCCACGAGCCTGATTCACGTGAATCTACCACCATCACCCTTAGATTCGACCCCAGAATGCTATCTCGTATCAAGCGTATGGCTCGTAGTCGCTACCTAAACTACCAGTCCATGATGAAACAATGGCTCTCCGAACGCCTAGAAGATGAGACCCGCCGCTCGTCATCTGACTCTAAGTAGTGGCTCTATTGCCAACCAATCGTAACACATTTGTTCCATGTTTAAGCTCCCTGACTGGTGCTACCGCCAGCTACCATCATCTCATAAAATCTGGATCACACTCTGGATCACCTGGTTCGTCACACTCTGGTTTCTTTCCTCGGGTAAACCCACAATCCAAAACGGCCCCAATATCCCTAATATAGATAAGGTATTACACTTTGGCTACTATATGATCGGAGGCTTCTTTTTCGCTAACTTCCTGCACTTAAATAGCGCCACTCCCTGGAATTGGAGGAGAATCATCACCACCTCATTAATCATAGGTGCTCTAGTAGGAGGATTAGATGAATACCGGCAGTCCTTCACTCCAGGTAGATCTGGCAACGATTTAGGAGACTGGATAGCTGATATTTCAGGCACCCTTACAGGTGCCTATTATTGCTACTTCATGTGGATAAGAATCAATAAAAATCCATTAGTAAAACAATAA
This sequence comes from Akkermansiaceae bacterium, assembly GCA_023300205.1. Classification (GTDB taxonomy): domain Bacteria; phylum Verrucomicrobiota; class Verrucomicrobiia; order Verrucomicrobiales; family Akkermansiaceae; genus Rubritalea. The sequence continues at coordinate 7,081 of JALZVD010000166.1, forward strand.
ACAACAACCAGATTACTTCCTAATCCTCCAGATCTCACAAAGCTGGTTTTCAGCATTCACAGATTTAGAAAATCGGTCAGTCTGACCCAAGTAAACCGCCTTTACCTCTTGCCCACTCTTCTTAAGCTGATTAACAATAGAAGCAACCGCCGTAGCCCGATTGGCAGAAATCTTTTGATTCGTGGCTGCATTTCCTGTCTTAGAAGCATAACCTACCACTAAAAAATAATCTCCAGAGTTAGTAATATCTATTTTATTTTTAATCTTCGTCTGATCAGTGAAATTCAAAATAGATGACCCTGTAGCAAAACGAACCTGCTGTAAGTTCTCAGCATTATGTTCTCCAGCAATTAAAGCATACGCTCCACGTAGCCTTTCTGTGCTCGCTCCTTCTAAGCCCTTCAACTCATAGTAAAGAGCCTGTGCATTAGCGGGAAGATCTGCATGTGACTTCACAAATAATTTACCAAAATCAACCTTAGTTTGTAGTGCCTGAAGCTGCCTACGTAACTCATCATTCTGCGCCTGTAACTCCGCTACCTTATCTCTATTCTTATTAGACTCCCCCATGTCCACCATCGAAAGCATCCTCTGCTCTAACTCCTGAATTTTGCGACTAAGTTCAGACCTCGTCATCTGCTCACGGCTCAAGTCCTGCTTAAGCTGCTGCATACTCTCATTACTTGGACGCCCCTGTAGCGTAGATATAATCGTGGCCTTTTCTGCATTACTATTTGAAAGCTGCTGAACCTGGTTCTGATACGTCTGAGCATTCCTTGCCAATGACTGTAACTGCACAATCTGGTTTTTCAAAGCTGCGTTATCACTCCCCAATCTAGAAATCGTATTCAGATTACCCTGTACCTCATTACCCAAGCGGTTCAGTTCATCCTTTGCCTTCGAGTATCCTGCCTTCAGCATTCCATACTCAGATTGAATCGCATGAGTATTCTCTAAAATAGATGAAATCCTTCCCTCTAAAGCTGCCGCAGAAGCCCGGCCATCGATGCCACCCCCGCGCTCAGCATCGATCAACATCTGGTATTTTTCCTTCTCACTAAGATCTTCACTCCCCCCATTTATACCATTCCCCTTATAAAAAAACGCAACAGCTAACCCCACAATAAGCATAAACAAGAGCACCAACGCCATCACCATATTAGGGTTCGGCTTATTGACAACTACCTGACTAGCGGGAGCTGTCGCCACAATCGGCGTAGAAGATGACTCGGTTGATGATTTTTCAGTATTTTCCATAGTTATAGACGATGTTCTTCAACCAGTTTTGACAGAATAACCTCACTGTGCAAGTCACTATAATCGATAATCGTTAAAAAAATTTACACTCCAGAATCACTTCCTTAACTTAATATCATTCATCAGCATATTAGGATTCACATCACAGCATAAATCAGAGAACTCTCCACGGATAAATCTCTGCAGCCCCACATAACCTATCATCGCCGCATTATCAGTACTCAAATGCGGTGAACACACCAACAACTCATACCCCGCAGCATCACAAGCCTCCTCAAACGAACTCCTCAGAACCTTGTTACAAGAAACACCTCCTGACAAACTCAACTTACTCGCCTCACTCTCTCTCAATGCCCTCATCGTCTTAGCAACCAGAACATCAATAACAGCACGCTGAAATGACGCACACAAGTCAGGCAAGTCAGACTCCCTAGGCTTCCCCTCATCCGTATCCAACTCACTTAATGTATATAGCACAGCCGTCTTCAGCCCAGAAAAGGAAAAGTCATAATGCGGCTTCTTCAGCATCGACCTAGGGAAAGCATACGCCTTATCATCCCCTCCCTCAGCACACTTCTCAATTTCAGGCCCACCCGGATACGGCAACTGCAACATCTTCGCCACCTTATCAAAAGCCTCACCAGCCGCATCATCCAGCGTCCTCCCTATTAAGCGATAATCGCCAAATCCCCCACTCTCAATAATCATCGTATGCCCACCTGACACAACCAATGCTATATTACGCTCCACACCGTTATCCCTGCTAATAAATGGTGACAACAAATGCCCCTCCATATGATTCACCGATACAAACGGCTTCCCCATCGCCACAGCCATTGCCTTAGCCGCAGTATGACCAATTAATAATGATGACGCCAGCCCAGGACCTCCCGTAGCACAGAATCCATCCATCTCCTCTATCTTCACCCCCGCATTCTTCAACGCTGTATTCACCAAAGGCAACAACGCCAGCGAATGATTCCTTGATGCCAACTCTGGCACCACCCCACCATACTCGCGGTGGATCTCTATCTGCGAGCTAATCTCTGAACACAACACCTCAACCTTCTTCCCATCACCCTCCAAATCCCGTAAAATAGCCACAGCGGTCTCGTCACAACTAGACTCTATCGCTAAAATAGTCACCATCTTTGTCTCATCCTCCTTCATAATCGCAACTGCATCATGAGCACACTAACCCACATTCTCAAGAAATTGTTAACTTTTCACCTATATTTGATAAGCCCCCACACTTATTTAGCTTATTTAGATGAATTCGCTTTAACATCCGCCTCTTTTTCCCCAAAATCTCAGAAGTAACCAAACCATGCCCGCCAAAAAAACAACGAGAAAGTCGACCAAAAAAACGGCACGTAAATCGACGAAAAAAAAACCGTCCACCTCCTCTCCCCCATCTCGTCCGCCACGTCCCAAAATAAAATTTGGCGCTAAAAAACGCACCAACAGAAAACCATCCACCTCCTCTAACTCCAATAACATCTTCACTGGCATCTGGCGTATCCTCACCTCTCCATTCCGTTACACCCATCAGAAAACCCAAACCTGGTCATCCTTTTCTAAATGGGCAACTCGCCTCTTCATCCCCCCCGCATTCATTGGACTTCTTTGCTTCATCATCCTCTGGGCCATCTACAGCACAAGAGCTAGCTTCATCTATGATCAAGACCTCGTTGCTAAAATGCCTTCGCGCAGCACCATCTTTGATAGACACGGTGAACCCATTGGCCACCTCCACGGCGACAACCGCTTCATCGCAAAATACGAAAACGTCTCAGACAACTTCATCAAAGCTCTCATCGCTCGTGAAGATTCCAGATTCTACCAGCACAGCGGAGTAGACCTCCGTGGTCTCGCCAGAGGCGTCAAGGTCATGCTCATAGATGGCAGACGTGAAGGCGGCTCCACACTCTCCATGCAGCTCGCCGATAACTCATTCGACTATAACGGCAAAAGCATCGACGGCAAATTACTAGAAATGGCACTCGCCAGAAAAATTGAAGCAGATTTCGAAAAAAAACAAATCCTAGAAATGTACATGAACCGTATCTTCTGGGGCGGCTCCATCAAAGGCATCGAATCTGCATCCAGAAATTACTTCGAAAAATCAGCCGCCCAACTCACCCTCGCAGAATCCGCCATGCTTGCCGGAATCATCAGTGCCCCAAATGCATTCACTCCATTCAGGCACCTAGACCGCGCTATCAAGAAGCGAGACATCACCCTACGCTCCATGGTCGAATACAAGCTCATCACCCAAGCAGAGGCAGATGCAGCCATGAACGAAGAAATACATATCCGCCCACCAGAGCGCCGTATGAACAAAAAATCCTACGTCATGTCCACACTCCAGCGCGAGCTAGACATCATTCTTGAGAGAAATAACATCAAAATGGGAGGCCTTACCATCAAGACAACCCTAGACTTAGAACTCCAGAAAAACGCCGAAAGCGCACTCCAAGAACACCTCCGCGATATCGAGCGTAAGCCATCCTACTTCCAAACCCACCAAACCCACTCTCAATACAGCAACATCCGCCACAACAACCGTCGTGACCCAAAATACGTCCAAGGCGCCCTCGTCTGTATCGAAAACCACACCGGCGCCATCGTCTCCATCGTTGGAGGCAGAAACCCCTACCACTCAGAATACAACCGCGCCATCAGCGCCAGAAGACAAATCGGCTCCATCTTTAAACCCTTCGTCTTCCTCGCCGCATTTGATAAAGGAATGAACCCTCACCAATACGTCAGTGATGACAGAATATTCAGAGGTGAAATAACAGGAGCTGACCCTAACTGGCACCCCAAAAACTCAGACAACACCTACCGAGGCAGCATCAAAATCTCAGACGCACTCGCTCAGTCACGGAACACCCCAGCCATCAGAGTCGGGAATGTCGCAGGCTTAGACAACGTCATCTACACCGCCAAACAAGCAGGCTTTAAGCAAGCCATCCCAGAGCAACCATCCATCTACCTCGGTGCATTCAGCGCAACCCCGCTAGAAGTTGCCACAGCCTACACCGCATTCCCTAATGACTGCATCGTCTACCGTCCATTCCTCATCAATGAAATTATCGATGAAGATGGCACCACCGTCTACCATGGCTCAGGCATCGTCGGCTGGGACAACCACTCTTCAAGAACCGCCTCTCGTGCAGTCTCTAACATACTAGAGCAAGTCACCACTAACGGCACCGCAAGCCGCCTCAGAACCACTCACGGATTCCATAAACCAGCTGCGGGTAAAACGGGCACCACCAATAAATCACGTGATGGCTGGTTCGCCGGCTACACCTCAAGACTCACCTGTGCAGTCTGGATCGGCATGGATGACAACTCACCCATCTACCCTGGCGCTACTGGAGCATCACTCGCTCTTCCTGTCTGGGCAGACTACATGAAAAAAGCAGACTCCAGATACCCCGCAGGATCCATTAAAAACCGCGCCATCATCGTAGAGCCTAACTCCGTAAACACCCCTCCAAGAGCCACCATCGTAGAATAAACTCATCTATGAACCAAGCCACTAGAGCACATAAAAAAAGACTCTCACTTCCAGAATGGACACCCAGCTGGCTTAAAATACTGATCAAATTAGGCCTCCGCATCACATTCATATGCACCATCCTCATCATCATCGTATCCCTATTCTACTACTACCTCGCCTCACAATATAACCTAGACCAAGTAGCAGAAGTCACCCAGCCTAACCTCATCCTCGCAGAAGACAGCTCTCAACTCGCCGCTATTGGCGGAGACTCACATAAGCTAGTCACTTATTCACAAATCCCCCCCCACCTAATCCAAGCCCTCCTCACCCGTGAAGACAGCAGATTCCGTGACCACATCGGGATCGACATCTGGGGCCTAGGACGCGCCACCCTAAAGAACCTCGCCACCATGTCCTACCAAGAAGGAGCCTCCACCATCTCCATGCAGCTCACCAAAAACACCTTCGACAACAAATCAAAATCCCTCCACAGAAAACTCCTAGAAATAGCCATCACACTCAGACTCGAATCCAGATACGACAAAAACGAGATCCTCACCCACTACCTCAACCGCATCTACTTCGGCAGCGGATCATACGGCATAGAAGCAGCCGCTAACACCTACTTCGGAGTCCCCACAAGTAAGCTCACCCTAGGTCAGTCCGCACTCATCGTAGGCATCATCCGCGGCCCCCACATCTTCTCACCATTCAACAACCTAGAAAAAGCCACCGCCCAGCGTGATCAAGTCCTAGAGCGCATGCACAGCACAGCAAAAATCACCGAAGAACAAAAAATAACCGCCATTAAAGCCCCTCTAAATTTAGCGGATAAATCCCAACAACCCACCAACTCCAGCTACGCTGTGACATCCATACGCAGACACCAGCGACAAATCATAGACACCTCAGAAATCAACCAAGGAGGACTCACAATCACCTCCACCATCAATAAAAAACTCACAGACACCATCACATCAGACATCAAAGAAATCACCTCAACCATCAACCAAAATAACGACACACCACTCCAAATCGCAGTCGTCATCCTAGAAAATAAAACCGGCGCCATCCGCACCATCATTGGAGGATCAGACTACCGTAAATACCCATACAACCGCGCACTAGACAGCAAACAAGAACTAGGAGCCGCATTCTCACCATTCATCTACCTAGCTGCTCTAGACAGAGGAAAAATCCCACTGAAAAATCAACCCATCATCTCAGCCCAACAAATCGGAACCAAAGAACTCCTCGGATACTGCTCCAGATTCAGCATCACCCACAAACCAGCAGCAGAACCCAATGACCTCTATCGAGGCAGCATCTATGCCTCGCCACTCCAGCTCGCCAGTGCCTTCTCCATCATCCAGAACAAAGGCATCCTTGCAGAATCCTACTTCGTTGAAAACATCACCAACAAAGACTCCACCATACTATTCTCGAACACAACCTACCAAAAAGAAACCACCTCAAACGGAGCCGCCATCAATTGCCTAAACATGCTCACAAAAAACATCAGCGGAAAAAGAACCATCCAGCTCACAGCCTCTCCATACAAACACCTCTGGGTCATCACCTCAACCGCCAAACACACAGCCGTCATCTGGGCTGGTCACGACCTCCCAAAAACCATCCCTGATCAATCAGACCTCACTAATAAACTTTCCTCTATGAGCCTCATTTGGTTACAATCTGCTAAATGAATATCTGAAATACAACTTTTAAGAATAACACAGGTTCTATCATCACATGAAAACTATCCTAATACTCCTCTCCCTCTTCAGCACCCTACTCGCAGACCCTCAGGTCACCTCATGGTTCACTCAGAACTCGAGCAAATACGCTCGTATCTATGAAACCACTGCTGACGAGTCAGCGCTAAACTCAGTCACAACCTGGAGCCGTGGACAAGGCACACAGGCACAACCAACCTACTCCGGAGTCCACGAAATTTCAACCTCCAACAACTGGCTCTACATCCGCACCACTGGACTCGCCTCCCACCTCATGGGCCCATGGTATCTTAATGCAGCCAAGACAAACCTCTTCCCAAACTACCCATCAAATACCAATACCATCTACCGTATCCCAAGAAACCCTACATTCTCCACTGATCCAAATGCTAAATCTCCCACCACCCTCGGAGCCGTAGGATACTACGTCAACGGAGTAGCCATGTTCAACTGCCTAGACGCATTCTCATACTCTAACGCAAATGCTGATGACGCCGGCCCTAACACAGCATTCACAGGTGATGGCATCTGGAACCGGGACGCCTACGTGAATGAAAATGTCACCTTCGATGCCGCAAACGCCCACCAAGCCGGTAACAGATACCACTATCACGCCAACTCACCAGCACTCCGCCATCAACTAGGTGACAGCGTTGACTACAATGCCACCACAAACACCTACACAGAAAA
>JALZVD010000167.1 GCA_023300205.1 Akkermansiaceae bacterium
TCACGGTAAGAACTCTCAACCCCAGGAATCCCCACCTTACCTCTACCCTCACGCATCTCCTCAGGACTCTGCCTGTCCACATACGCCAGACCCTTTTCAATCAAGCTCACAGCACAATCATAAAAGTATTCAAAGTAATCACTCGCAAAATACAAATTCTCACCCCATTCAAACCCTAGCCACTTCACATCCTTCTGAATGCTCTCCACATACTTCCTATCCTCCTTCACCGGATTCGTATCATCGAACCTCAAATGACACCTCGCACCACTCCCAGCATTCTCCTCAGCCAGACCAAAGTTCAGACAAAGCGCCTTCGCATGACCAATATGCAGAAACCCATTCGGCTCAGGAGGAAACCGCGTCACCGTAGTCTCATGCTTACCACATGCCAAATCCTCCGCAATAATCGTCCTGATAAAATCTTTGCTCTCTATACTTGTTTCCTTACTCATAAAATTCTCGTTAAATTAACTTCAAGATACATGCGGTAAATCCCCCCCCCATGCAACCCTAATTCACTTGCATTTCTCCCCCCCCGCGCTTCAATATCACCATGCTCATCCTACTATCACCAGCTAAGTCACTAGACTACGACTCACCACTCCCCACCAAGCGTCACACCACACCGCGCATGCTCCAGGATTCAGAGATCCTCGTCACCCAGCTCCGCGCCATGACCCCTAAAGAAATCGGCAACCTCATGTCCATCAGCGAAAAACTCGCAGACCTCAACGCCCAGCGCTACACCACCTGGGAACCAGACTTCACCCCAGAAAACAGCCGCCAAGCCCTCTTCGCATTCACCGGAGACGTCTACCAAGGCATGGAACTCTCAGACTGGTCCACCACAGACTTCACCCTCGCCCAGAAACAGATCCGCATCCTCTCTGGCCTCTACGGCGTCCTCCGCCCACTAGACCTCATGCAGCCCTACCGCTTAGAAATGGGCACTAAACTAGACAATGCGCGCGGCAAAAACCTCTACGAATTCTGGGGAGAAACCATCACAAACCTCCTCAACACAGACCTCAAAAAATCAGGCTCTAACCTCATCGTAAACCTCGCCTCTAACGAATACTTCTCCTCCGTCAAAAAGAAATCCCTCAGCGGAGAACTCATCACCCCTGTCTTCAAAGACGAAAAGAACGGCAAATACAAAATCATCTCCTTCTACGCCAAAAAAGCCCGCGGCATGATGGCTGACCACATCATCCGCAACAACATCACCGACACAGCCGGACTCAAAAAATTCAAGACCGCTGGCTACAAATTCAGTAAAACGGACAGCACCGAAAACCAGCTAGTCTTCCTCCGTAAAGAAATCAAAAAATAACCACCCCTAAGCCTCGATCTCCTCACCTCCAACGTGAAAACCAATCGTACGCTTCTTCTTCGGCTCCTCTCCCTCCTCCTCATCCTCCACCTCTCTCGTATAGCAAAGTATCTGTAAACTCGCCTGATGAGAGATAAACATACACGGCGAATCATTCACTAAGCCTTCGATTACTACACTAGAATGCCCATCCTCACCCACAGTCACCACCTCCACAACATCTCCAGTAGGTAGAAAGGTCAGCACAACGGGAATTTGATCTTCAGGAAGAGACTCCCTCCACCTCGTCACCCTATGCGCCAAACGCGTAATGAATTCCCCCGCAGACTCAAACCGGTGCTCCTGCTCCTTAGGAACCGATGCTAGAATATCTTTCATATCAGGCATTCCAGTAGCTCCAGGCATCGTTATATATGGCTTTCTAAGCCCACCACTCTTTAAAGGATCATTCATAGCCATACCCTAACTAATTTTACCACTCTGGCAACCCATATACATCACTTCTAGCCACAAATGCCTCCCCTATTCAGACAACACCTCGACCGTCCTAACAGCTGCCCCCTGATGGCTTTCTAATACCTTCAGCGCTGCCAGCGCCTGAGTCGCTCCTATTTCTGAGCTAGCATCCAGAAGCCTCCTCACAGCATCCACCATCCCCTCCTTATCAGTAAATACAGTCAACCCTCCAGCCTCCTTAAGCTGACTCACCAATGGCTCAAAATTACCCATATGAGGCCCACTCACAACAGGAACAGAAACAGACATCGCCTCCGTCGGGTTCTGCCCCCCCTTACCAAGAATCGATTTACCCACAATCACCAGATCAGCATGCGCCGTCCAGTCTCTCAACTCACCTGTACTATCCACCACAAAACAAGCCCCCACACACTCCTCATAGACACTACGCAACACCACATCATATCCTTCATCTAAAAGATCACTCCTCACCTCCGCACGGCGCTCCGCATGCCGAGGCACCACAACTAAACAAATCTCATCACCCATCCCCCTCAACCCCGCCGCAATCCAGGCCTCCTCACCAGCATGAGTACTAATCGCCATAACAACCTTCTTTCCACCAGAAACCCCATCCAGCATCTCGCCAAACTCCGCACGCCTAACAGGTTTCCCTGCACCAGACTGGTCGAATTTCACACTCCCTGTCACCGTGATCTTCTCAGCAGGAACCCCCACAGAACTCCACCGCTCCTTATCTCCTATATCCTGAGCACACAACTGATTCAACATCTCTAACAAAGGCCTCAAAAAAC
>JALZVD010000168.1 GCA_023300205.1 Akkermansiaceae bacterium
AAAATGGTGGGTCTGGTGGCGCTGCTTCTACATGGCCTGTGCCGAGCTCTGGGGCTACAAAGGCGGCGACGAATGGGTCGTCTCCCACTACCGCTTCACGAACCGAAAGCAGGCTCTCTAAGTATGCCATCCCTAAAATAGATAGCTAAGAACAACGACTTCCTAGGACCTTTCACCTGTGAACGTTCCCGTAATCCGGTATTTCATCACTCTCCATTATCCTAAGAGTCCAACTTCGGCTCAAAGCCATAGTCACAGATATCGTCTCATAGTTGAAAAGAAACACCCACGACCACCAAAAATCACACCTAAAAACACTTGTGAAACCTCTCCTAGTTAGATACCTATGTCCCAAGATTACAAGAAGCTCGACATGAGGAAAACATCACTATCCACCCATCGATCAGCTACTTTACCTGCTCTCACCGCAGCAGTAGTCCTCCTCACGGCCACGGCCCAAAACTTACAAGCAGCTATTACCGTTACGTTTACAGAAATGGGAGGAGATGTGGTCGCGACTCTCTCAGGTTCCCTTGATCTCACGGGCCTAGTCCGCGTCATTGATGATCTGCAGAGACCATCTGGCACTTCCAATTTTAACAGTGACCAATACTTTGCAGTAGGACCTGGTAATATATTCGATGCTTATGACGGCGGGGATGTCTTTCCACATACCATTTCCATCATGCCTGACACTATCGGAGTCAGTGAAACATTCGGTTTTGACAATCAGGCTCTTGCCGTTCCGGGGTCGACATCTTTGAACGATCCGTCGTATACACCTTCCGCCGGACAGACGATTACATGGAGTGGTCAGACCCTTGCGGATATCGGCTTGGGTAGCCTATCCGCCACACCGCTGACAGTATGGAACAACCCAAACGCAACAGGGACTGCCGGAGCTTTTCAATTTGTGGGTGTTCCCGTCCCTGAACCGTCCTCCTCTCTCCTGCTTTGTCTCGCTGGTCTGGGCCTTTTTTCCCATAGAAAGCGCTAGGATATACCAGAAAAAAACACATTTCATTCTCCGGCATAGCCACACACCTCGCTGTTTCCAACTCCCTAAGTGAAGTGAGCGCCGATGTTTCAGTGGTCTCCTACCACGTATTCTGGGGCGACAAGGGACGAACCGAATGGGTCGTCTCCCACTACCGTTTCGCCAATAAAAAGTAAGACCTAGCTCATTTCCAAGCCACGCATCGTGCTGGTCGACGACGCAAATTTGTCGGTATCGATCCCCAAGCGATGAAGCATTGAGAGGAAAAGATCAGGAAGAGGATGGTTGTTCACCTTATCGAAGGCGAGGTGCTGACCATGCTTAAAGCCACCTCCGGCGAAGAGCACTGGCAAGTTCGTGGTGACGTGTGAGGAAGCGTTTCCTAGGTTACTTCCGTAAAGGATCATAGTGCGATCTAGCAAGGTTGCCTTGTCCTCCGGCGTGGCGTTGAGCTGGCCGATGAGCCCATTCAAAAGGCGCATGTGCTCGGTGTCGATGCGTGTCAGCTGAGCCATCTTATCGGGATTCTTCCCGTGGTGCGAAAGGTTGTGATAGCCATCGCTCACTGACTTACCATTCACGGTAATCGCAGGCGATGAAACCGAATCGAGCATGAGAGTGATCATTCGGGTTGAATCAGTCTCGAAGGCGAGGTGAGCCAGACGATACATGAGCTCAGTCTTCTTCATGTAGTCGATCGGATCCTTAGGATCACTCGGCTCGGGCTCAGCCGTTTTGGGCTTGGGCTTCCCCTCCCATTCACGCGCTTGCTCCAGCCGAACTTCGAGTTCACGGATCCCAGTGTAATATTGATCAAGCCGTTCGCGATCCCGATGGCTGACCTTCTTTTTCAGTCCCCCGACCTGTCCTGCCACGGCATCCATGATCGAGTTTCCGAGAGCGAGCTTCCGCTGCTGTTCGGCGATGTCTTGTTGGTTTCCTTGGAGGAAGAGTTTCCGGTAAAGGCCCGAGGCACTTTGCTCGGGTGGAAGCTGCACCCCCGATCCCGTGAAAGAAAGAGAACGTCCCCCGCCCTTCACATTCACTCCGAGAGTCAGGGAAGGAAAGCGAGTGAGATGCCCAATCCGCTCGGCGACGTATTGATCGAGCGAAATCGTATTACGAAAACCGCTGCTCGCTGGTCGAGGCGCGGCGGTGAGGAAGCAAATGTCAGCAGGATGGCCGCCATCGACGTCTGGGTGCGAGACTCCGCTGAAGACGGTGAACTTATCCCGATGACGCTCCAGCTCCTGAAGGTAAGGCGAGAGCCCGTAGCCGAATCCTGTTTCTGAGGGAAAGAATTTTTCAGGCAGCAGGCCGAGGTTATTGCAGATCCCGAGAAAGCGGCGTGGCGGAACGAGTTCCGGAGTCTTCGCAAAAGCGGGAGACATAGAGTCGAGTAGTGGAAGTCCCAGAGTCACGCCCACTCCTTTCAAAAACGAACGTCGTGAGAGCGAAGATTGGGTGGAAATGTAAGGGGCTTTCATGGAACTTATTTGGAACGGAATAGCGGAGACTGGATAATTTCGTGAATCAATGCGCGGAGACCATAGCTCGATTCCTCGCTCTTGTTGAGGATTTCTTCCAGCGCGGGGCGATCACTAAATCTAACCGTCGTTCCGGTCGCGTAAGTGATGAACTGGGTCGCGATATTTCGGGCAATCGCTCGTTCATCGCGTAGGATGAGTTTTTTGAAAGAGCGGATCTCGCTAAAGGGATCGCCGTTGGCCATCTGCCCGGAGGAGTCAACAGGCAATCCCAAATGGAAAGCGAAAGGCTGACCATTTTTCCCGAAGCCCTTCTCGACCTCTTTCTTTTCGCCGAGAGCCCGATACCGGCCTCGCCACGCTCCCAGAATATCAAAGGACTCGAGCGCAAAACCGGGAGGATCGATCTTTTCGTGACAGGTATTGCAACTGGTCGACTCTCGATGTTTCTCAAGCTGCTCGCGGATCGTCTTGGCGCCACGAATGTCGGGCTCCACGGCGGGAGTCCCCGGCGGTGGTGGCGGGACGACTTGACCAAGGAGACGTTCAAGAATCCAATTCCCTCGTAGCACCGGCGAAGTGGTCGTTCCGTTTGCCGTGACTTTTAAAACACTCGCTTGAGTCATGAGACCTCCCCGCACGGAGTCCTTCGGAAGTGTGACTTTTTTCAAAGCTACGCCGTGCACGTTGGGAATATGATAGTGCCGGGCAAGGTGTTCATTGAGGTAGGTGAAATCACTCTCGATGAGATTCCTTGCGGGAAGATTGGCTCGCACGAGCTCTGTGAAAAAGAGGCGGGTTTCATCGAGCGCGGATTCGGTGAGGAGGTCATCGAGATAATAATCAGGATAAAGTGTGGAGTCCGGCGAGGTTCCATTGATCTCACGAAGGTCGAGCCACGAATCGAGGAAAGCATTGATGAACTGTTCAGACTTCGGGCTCTTTTAAAGGCGCTCAGTTTGATCTCGGAGGGTCGCGGCATCAGTCAGCTTTTTTTCATGAGCAATCGTGCGAAGAGATTCATCTGGCGAGGAGTTCCAAAGAAAGTAGGAAAGGCGGGAAGCGAGCGAATGATCATCGAGCGGCCCAACCGGCTCTTCAAAATAGAGAAACCCCGGGGAACAGAGAACGGCGGTGTATCCCGCGATCAAGGCATCAGAAAAAGTGCTGCCCGTTGAGAGGGCCGATTCGATGACGGGGAGGAATTGCGCGGTGTCCTCGTCCGTGGCCGGACGGCGGTAGGCCTTCGAAATGAAGTTCGCGAGGAAGCTTCTCGATTGCGCCGGAATGTCAGTCGGATTGAACACTCCCTTTTGGGGAACCATCTTAGGTGGATTAATCGAGTGAGTTCCAAAGAGCAGCTGGTGACCAGCGGGTGGCCAAACCTCGTTGAAGGGGCCTTCCACCTCAAGCCATCGGTAGGCCACGCCTGGGATGCCTTCGAGAGTGGCGTGCGGATTGTGAAAAGGACCGGGAGGACGCGAACGGAAAAGGCGCGCGGCATCCGGCCCGATCATTTCTCCCCGCTTGAGGTGGGTCGCGAGTTCGGCCACTTGGGCCTCTGGGAAGACATCGACTGAACCCAACTTCCGCTGACTTCGTCTCGAAATCGCATAAAGGCTTACCGGCTCATATCGTTTTCCGGGGAAGGCCTTCTTGCGATCCGCATCAATCCAATTCTTCCGATCAATCGCGCCCGCGGTGAAGGAATAGGCCATTAAGCGAATCTTATAGAAACCATCGAAGGGAGCCTTGAACCGATCAAAGCGGGGCTGAATCGGTTCGTAGCTACTCGCTACGACACCGAGAGCTTCGAGATCCCGTCTTTCAGGATCACTCTCCCCAACTGTTATCGGCTGTTTCTTGTCAATGACACCTGGCTGGGCCTCCGTGCCGAGGAGCGGGATCATCGAGCGGTAAACTGAGCGATTGAACTCATTAAAAAACACCTTGCGCGTCATCCCCGGCTGCTCACGGGCATAGAATCGCCGGACCCGATCATCATGCTTCCCATTCCCCGGAGCGATCACTGAGCGGAGCGCGTGATCCGCCGCTTCCATGTAGCGCGCCATCTGCACGTGGGAGATATCGAGCGCTTCTCCTGACTTACTGAATCGATGGGAGCGGCCATCTTCGGGGAGAATTTCTTTGAGGTCGAGCCAAGGAGCCGAAAGCAAATCGCGAATCGTATTCTCATACTCGTGACGGTTCATGCGGCGCCAAGTCGAACGGCCATGAACTGCATCCCGAGCTTTCGCGCCCTCCGTCAGAGAATTCGCGATCTCCTTCAAAAAAGGATCCTTCTCCTCAGCGGGCGGGCGGTTCTTTTTCTTCGGGGGCATCTCCCCATTCGCAAGACGATCGTGGACCTTGATCCAAGTTCCGATATTTCCAGCATCGTCGAAATCCTGCGCGAGAGTCTCGAGATTCAATCCGCCCTTCTGAGTCGCGTCATCATGACAATCAAAACAATGATCAGCGAGAAAGGGCGTCAGCTCGGCCGAGAGAGATGACGAAGCAACCAAAGTGATCAGAGATGTGACCAAGGCCACGATGGAAGAAGAAGGAGACATTGCAATTAGGTGAAATTCTTACGACTGGGAAGACCTGAATTCTTTCAGAGGCAGGGCCAGTCTGACTTACCCAAGATCTATGAGATCATTGATCTCATCTCTTACCGCTGGCTCTGAAATGTGAAAAATCTCCTGCAGATAGGGCCGAATTGGCCCAGAAAAAGAGGGATTCGCTTTCACGAAACTCCAGAGCTTCTGGCTCGCCTTCATCGCTCGCACTTCTTTCTTCGCGGCGAGGTCTTGCAGGAGCTTCGTGAGTTTCTTCCCGCTCTCGGGAGAAATCCCCGCTTTCTCCCAATCTACGGATCGAAGGCGCTTCCAAAGGGGATCTATACTCATGCCTGAGATTAAATTGATTCACCTCAATTTGGAAGCTTGACCGGCCCGCAGGGCAAGAAAGTCTTGCAACAGGACTATTCCAAGGGCATTTCTAGGGCCTTATGCCATCCCAACTTGACAGCCTGAAAGACTTTACGACCGTCGTAGCCGACACCGGCGACTTTGCCTCCATGGAGGAATACAAGCCGCAGGACGCTACCACCAACCCGTCCCTCATCCTCCAGGCTGCTAGCAAGCCAGAGTATAAATCCCTCGTCGAAAAGGCCGTAGCCGAAAACAAGGACTCAGGCCTCACCGGCCCTGCCCTCACCGAAGCGATCATGGACCGCGTCCTCATCCTCTTCGGAGTGGAGATCCTCAAGATCGTTCCCGGCCGTGTTTCCACTGAAGTCGACGCCCGTCTCTCCTTCGACACGCAAGCCACCATCGCCAAAGCCAAGCAACTCATCGCCGCTTA